>CAIMTR010000029.1 GCA_903844415.1 uncultured Gammaproteobacteria bacterium | reverse complement strand
AGGAAGGTTTTCTCAACGACCCGCGCCAATGTAATTTCGATTTAGCAACACTAGCGTGCAAAGTAGAAAACGGTGTAGTTGCTGCCAACGAAAGCTGCCTCACCCCGCCGCAATTGCAAGCCGTACAAGAATTTTACGGTGGCCTGCATAACAGTAGCGACGAGCTGATCTTTTCTGGCCAGGCCCTTGGTAATCGCCTGCCAGTACTGCGCAGCACAGGTGAGACTCCTGGTGGTGGTTCTTTTGATTCTATTCGTATTCTTGGCTTCCAAAATGAAAACTACGCTTGGCAAGACTTCGATCTCGACCGTGACATGCCGCTGATTGATGCTGCTACCGGTTTTGTTGATGCAGTCGATCCCGACTTGCGAGCCTTCGAAGCCACCGGTGCCAAACTGTTGATGTATGCAGGCTGGAACGACACCACCATCACACCACTCAATACCGTGTATTACTACGAAAGTGTGTTGACTGCTATGGGTAGTGAGCAAGCTGACTGGATGCGTTTGTTCATGGTGCCAGGTATGGGGCATTGCCGCGGTGGCGACGGCCCTTTCGAGTTTGATATGTTGACCCAACTGGAACAATGGCGCGAACAAGGTCAAGCTCCTGCTGCAATTGCTGCGCGTAATCCTACATCAGGACTAAGCCGCCCCTTGTGTGCTTATCCACAAACAGCTATTTTTGATGGCACTGGCGATATTAAAGATGCTGGCAATTGGAGTTGCGCTGCGCTTTGAGTATTATTAAAAGCCACGGCCTGCGATGTATTAATTATTGCCTTGCAGCAACGTATGCTGGAGTGGAGGGTTGAAAGTGGGTTCAGACCTAGGCTCACAGTATGCCAGTAAGTACCTCGCAGTGGAAAAAAGCGGCTTAACTGCGGTGTTTAATTTGTTTTCTACGGCTACCTACTAAATTCATATTATCAATAAAAAACATGATCAGAAATTCTATTTTAGGAGCTAATAACAATGTTGAAAAAGAAATATTTACTAGCCGTTATCGTTTTAAACCTTTTATTTACCGGACAAGCCATAGCGCAGGATAGTTACAATGTTGCTACTGAAGTCTTATACATACCTGTAGTAAAAGTTGGCAATGATTTTTATAGGGATGTAGAAGCCACTGTAAGTATGAAAGATGTAGTGAGCGTCGGGAAAGTCACTGGGCTCAACGCTTACGACACATATGACAATGGCCAACTGGCTATGTCGTCTGTTCTCGTTGGATCTACTACCTATACAAATGTCGTCGTTAATGTTGGTGCTGACAAGGTTAGGAAGGCAACTTTATCGGTAAAGAATCAAAACTTATTAAACAACTCTATAGAATTTTGGATTCCCGCTTATCTGAACAAGAACGGAATTACAGCAGCCACCCTTACAATTATGAAAGACAACGTTGTGCTGTACGAGAAGGCTTTTGGATATAAAGATGCCGCTAAGACAACTCCCCTACTTAAAGACGCGCTATTGACGGGTGCTAGTATTGTAAAACCTGTGACAGGCGCAGCAATTCAAAAACTTATAACCGCTGGGAAAGTAGCGATCGATGACAAGGTCTTCTGTTCTTCTGGTCGTACCCCCTCGACCTCGACATCTAATGTAAACAAGTGCTGGGTGGACAGCACGTGGGTTGCATCTAAAGACGCGCGTATACAAACAATTACAGTGGGGCAGTTGCTCTCACATCAAGGCGGCTGGAACAGACAATTATTAAATTGCTACGCCTATAAAATAGCAGATGCAGGTACACGAGCAACCCTCGTGGAAAGAGGTGATCCATGCGAACCTCTGCAGCATGAAGCCATCATTCAAGCCGCCCTTGGTTTGCTCACGCCACCCACTCTTGAACAAGACATAAAGTTTTTTATGCAATCAGACTTGGATTTCACGCCCGGCTCTGCACCCGCATCCGGTGCGGGTTACAGCAATTTTGGCTACATGTTGCTGGGTTTAATTGTTGAGAAAGCTTCTGGCATATCTTATACAACATATGTTAATGACTATATTTTTACGCCCATCGGGGTGACCAGCAATTCTTTCAAAGCAGCCAGCAGTTTGCTTAAAAATGCAGATCCACGTGAGCCAAATTACGTGACCAACATGTTGGGTTACAGCCTCTACGAGCCCGGCAAAGTGGTTTCGATTCGAGACGGAGCAGTAAATTCAACCAATTTCCTTGCTGCGGCGACCTCAATTATGACATCAAAAGCAATGGCAACCTTTGCCGGCATGTATAAGATTGATACCAACAATGCCTTTGGTCACGACGGCATAAATAATGGTAAGCCGCTAGGTGGTTTGACCAACATAGGCAGTCACGATGGGGATTTGCCCGGTACGAACGCTGTTGTAGTCCAATTGGCTACGGGTACCAGCTATGCAATGTTGATGAATAAAAATGACCTATTTGAAGGCGGGAGCATTAAATACACCGACTATATAACTACCACGCTCAACAGTTTAATAAAAAATGCTGGTTACTAAGTTAAAAACGGTGTGTAGCGGTTCACTAGAACCAGCCATAAGATCTAAGATAGTTTTGTGGAAAGCGGAGCCTGCTGCAGTATCAAACTCAAAGGACACCCCAGTGCAAAAAAGCGTCTTAACTGGGGTGTTTATGTTTGGGTGATAACGTCATGGCTCTACCGCTTGTCGACAACAACCTTGCCTTCTTTAAGAACAACTTTAGTCTTTAACATCTCGTAAATATTTACACGAGGATCACCTGCCAGCAGGATGATGTCGGCGAGTTTGCCCGCTTCTAGTGTTCCAATTTGGCTGCCCATACCCACATAGGCAGCAGAATTAGGACCCATAATCTTGAAAATGTCTGCCTGCGAGAACATCACGCTTAAAGACTTCAACTCATGTTCCAGCACGACGATATCCGCATAGTTTTGATCAGTTGAATACGACAACGTATTATTGCCAGCCTCCCAAATCCGACGCGCATTCACAATTGTGTACCCAGCCTCGTTACCAATAGCGCGCCCTTTAGGATCGCGGTTAGCACCAGCAATAGCTTCAGGCCAAGGCTTGCCGTCACGGAAGCGTGGGGAATTGTCTTGCGGGAACTGCACTGGTGCGGGTGCGGGGGATTCGCGGTCGATGATAGGTGCGCCAAAAGAAGTCATGCCCGCTACGATCGCCCCCGCTGCCGCAATCTTTGCCGCATCGTCTATACCGGTCCAATCCTTGTTTGGTATGTGTACAAAACGCCGTACACCCGCGTCTAAAGCTGCAATTGTTGCAGATGTGCTAACTGAATGAACATTGACTTGAACCCCCAACTTGGCAGCTTCATCAACTACGGCTTTAATTACTTCCATCTCGGCTTGTGGTGGCGCTGGCTCTGGGGTTAGAGCAATTTCACCAGTGTGCATAATGCCTTTGGCTGCCATCGCGCGGACTGCAGCCCTCGCCTCCTCAGGAGTGCTGCGCAGGTTGACTCGTTCAGAAGGGATGACACGCGGGCCATTGATCAGGCCTGAATTTATGTGGTCACGCAGCGTGATGTTGCCATCGCCAGGGCCACCACCAGAAAGGATCGTTGTATAGCCAGCTTCCAGCAACGACTGCATCTGACCCTTTTCATCTGGACCCGTATTTATGTGTTTGTGACCATCGATGAAGCCTGGCATTGCCGTCATGCCCGTTGCATCAATGACCGTTAGACCCTCGGAGTTATTGGCCGAGCCAGCGACAACGGAATCGATCTTGCCGCCTCGCACAATAATGGTTCCATTCTCTATCACCTGACCACTACCGACGATGATGCGAGTGTTAGTGATAGCGATATCCTGAGCGAGCGCAGAAGTTGCACTTAGCGTGAACATCACACCTAACATGTTAATAAAAGCGCCAATTTTGTAATTTGAGTTCATTTATTAGACCCCCTATGGTCCGTAGTAAAAAATGTGGAAAGCATCCGGATTTTCTGGATGCCGGACTGTTTGTTAAAATACTGTTTGAATCGCTCCAAAATTTCGGAGTATCAGTCTGAGTCACTAAGCCTGACTCTATCAAATGCCGATAGTACTTTACTACCAACTTCGCCGGCGAAATATTTAATATGGGTTCCAGAATATCCTTATATTTGTTTGTGACACACCTTTCTAGTGATGAAAAAGGTCGTTGGATATTAAAAATATTTTGGCGCTTATTGACACGATATTTTGGCCGCTGTTGTTACAACTGTTGTTACAATCAGCTGTACTTTCAACCTCACTCGGTTTTCTTACTATATGAATAATTGGCAACGCTGGCTTCTGGCTCCTCACACCCATTGGCTCAGAAAAACTTTGTTTCAAATTCATTTATGGTTGGGCATAGGCGTTGGTTTTTATGTGTTAGTGGTCAGTATCAGCGGTAGTGCCATCTTATTGAAATCTCCCTTCTATGAAATGTTTGAACCTAGAACGCTCGAACCTACTCAAGCGGTTCCTTTGGAGGACGATGCACTCGATGCCAGAATTGCACAAGTCTACCCAGGATACGAAGTGACTTTTATGATTCCGGCCTACGAACCCAATCAAGCGACTTATGTAGTGCTGAAAAAAGACGAACAAATTTTCCCCCACTATTTCAACCAATACACTGGGGAAGATATCGGAGTTTCCAATCCATGGCCGATAAAAGCAGTGGAGTGGTTAGCCGATATTCACGACGACTTATTGCAGGGTAATACGGGCAGAAAAGTCAACGGACTGGGCGCGCTGATATTTTTGTTGATGAGTTTTAGCGGTATTTTTATCTGGTGGCAGGGACGAGCGCGTTGGTATGAGGGCTTGATACTCAAACGCAGCAGCAGCAGAAGTATTATCTGGCAATTACACAGCGTGATCGGATTTTGGTCGCTGCTGTTGCTATTCGCCTGGGGAGTTTCCGGTTTTCAGCTGGGTTTCCCGCAAGTAGTTGACACAATGATCGACTGGTTTGATACGGATCTCACCGACTTTGAGCGTCCCAACAGTTGGTTACGTTTTTTCCGCACTATACATTTTGCTCGTTTGGGTGAAGGAGCTTGGGTGCGCAGGGGGTGGATATTTGTCAGCTTTCTGCCTACCTTCATTTTTGTTAGTGGCTTTTATATCTGGTGGCAGCGGGTAGTACTCAAGTGGTTTAGATCACGGACTACAGTTAAAACATCCATAGAAGTCTTGAGCTGAATAGGCAATACAAATTGCCTTTAAGTCTGCACGACCCTAGCCAAGCAACAAGTAATGCATGTTGTGTCACTATCTCTGCCAGCAGTAACGACGTTCTAGTGTGGTGAGAGGGCAGGTAAACGCCAATTGCACGGCAAACAATTGCAAACCGCGGGGGTCTTTGTTGTTGCTGCCATATTGGGGATCGCCTAAGACGGGGAAACCACTGTCGGCGAAATGACGCCGAATTTGGTGTTTGCGACCTGTGATCAATTGAACTGTCGCGCTGCTGTGGTTGGTCAACGTGTCGTAATGTAAAAGGTTATAGCGACTTACGGCGTTTTTGCCGTCAATGGATAAAGTAATTTCACCATGTTCTGGTAAGTGCCCCAGCACTTCTACCTGATCGATTTTTT
>CAIMTR010000028.1 GCA_903844415.1 uncultured Gammaproteobacteria bacterium | reverse complement strand
GCGGTCCTTTATCGATTAGTTGATGGCGAAGAAGGTGAAGCAAATGAAATTGAGATTGGACTGATTCACCGTCCTCGATATGACGATTGGTCTTTCCCGAAAGGAAAGATTGAGTTTGGTGAATCTTTTTTGGCAACTGCCCGCAGGGAAGTATTGGAAGAGACCGGATATGCGGCCAAATTCGGCCCACTAATAGCGGAAATTCAATATTTAGCTGAAGGGGTCCCGAAACGAGTTAAGTATTGGGCAGCACAAGCGATTTCTGAAGCAAAGCCAATTGCAGATATCGAAGAGGTAGACCAATTTGAGTGGCACAGCTTTAAAAGTGCAAAAACTAAATTAACTCACGAAGAAGATCGAAAAGTGCTCAAGTTATTTAAAGATATCTCCGCAGGAATAGATAAATACTCCACTTTGATTTTATTGCGCCATGCCAAGGCATTAAAGCGAGTTGAATGGATCGGCGATGATGGAGATCGGCCACTAGATAATCGTGGTCAAATTCAAGCTGAGAAATTTCGATCGATTTACGAGGCATATGGAATAGATGAAATAATTAGTTCTGATGCCTACCGATGTCTTGAAACTGTAAGACCACTAGGCCGTGACCTTGGAATTAATGTTGGGATTGCAAGTGATATCAGTGAATATCAATATTCCCGTGATAAAGATAAACCACTTAAATTTGCTAAAAAGTTTTTGAAAGCCTCCAAAGATAGTGAAAGTATTAAAACCGTTTTGCTATGCAGTCACAATCCAGTTATTCCCAAGATTTTAAAAGAGTTGGCCGGCGCGATGGCTTTTGATGAGATCGATCGAGGGCTAGAGCCAGGTGATGGTTGGGTTTTATTCCATCAGGATGGGAAAGTACGCGTAATTAATTTTATTCAAAGACCTTAACTCTCTAACCAATCCAACCTTCTTAGGATGACACCCTCCCGAAGCGCCCACGGACAGATTTGAATCTCATCGACTCCGATTGAGTGCAAAGTTTGGCGTGCGACCATTGCCCCAGCCACTATTTGATGGGCCCGAGTTTTAGATACACCTGGAAGTTCATTACGTTCTGCTGCTTTCATCTTTAGAAGTTTAGGAACCATTTCATCGAGGCAGTCACGCGTTAAGTGTTTATCTGAGTCTCCAAGCCAATCCTGTGACATTTTGGCCAGTGTGCGTAGTGTCTTGCTTGTTCCAGCAACTTTATCAACCTTATGCTCAGCAAAAGCTGCAGCTGGTGTCTCTAAATACTCATTAATGTAATCTTCAAGATCGCGCGCAGATTTGTTAGTAAATGGATCTTCCTTGAGAAAGGAATGCGTTAGCCGACCTGCACCAAGTGGAAGCGATAATGCAAGTGCCGGTTCCTCATCGCAACCGGTAGCAAGTTCAAGTGAACCACCTCCGATGTCAATGACCAACAAATCACCACTTGACCAACCAAACCAGCGACGAGCAGCTAAAAAAGTAAAACGCGCCTCTTCTTCACCAGATAAAACACTTAATTCAATTCCGCAATTTTCATTAATATGGTTGATTACCCGTTCACCATTTGTGGCATCGCGAATAGCAGAAGTTGCAAAAGTTAAAATTTCTTCAGTTTGAAATTTTGTAGCTTCAGCCATAGCGGCTTTTATAATTGAAGTTAACGCTTGAATTCCTTCTATCGTTATTGCGCCACCGGCATCCAAATAATCAGTTAAGTGAAGTTCAGTTTTATGACTAGTAGCTGGAACTGGTTGCGCTCCGCGGTGGGCATCAACTACCTGTAAGTGGATGGTGTTGGAGCCAACGTCAAGAACTCCCAATCGCATGCGGCAAAACTTACCGCCCAGAGGGCAAATATTCCGTTAAGTGGTTCAAAACTTTTATTGGTGTCAAGAAGTGTAGATGGCGATTGAGATTGCCACGTATTGAGAAACCCAGGCAGCGATAACAAAGAGGTGAAAATATTCGTGAAAGCCAAAGTAGCGCGCATTTTTGCCAGGAAATTTAAATGCATAAGCGAGCGCCCCGACTGAATAAAATAAACCACCTAAGAGCAGCGGTATCAGAATCTTTAATCCACCTTCTTGGTACAACTGTGGTGTGTAAATAATAGCTACCCATCCAAGGGCTAAGTAGATTCCAACATAAAGCCAACGTGGTGCTGAAAGCCAAAAGACTCTAATCGCAACTCCCGCAAGGGCTCCTAACCAAATTACCCAAAGTAATACTGCGCGGTCTTTGCCAGTTAAAAGCGTCATCGCAAATGGAGTGTAAGAGCCAGCAATAATCAAATTTATATTTGCATGATCAAGACGACGCCAGATTTTTTTCTTCTTTGGCGACCATGGAACGCGATGATAAATTGCTGAAACACTAAATAGTGCAACTGCTGTTAATGCATAAAGTGCAACTGCAAACTTAAAACTTTCCTTACTTAAAATAAACAGCACCAAAGAGGCAATGAAAACTAGTGGTGCGGCAATTAAATGTGACCAGCCGCGGAGTTTCGGCGGGACGGGTGGAGTGGGCACGCCGGGAAAAGAGGGTGATGAAGATGATGAAGATGATGGAGGTATTGAATTTTTCAATTGCACCCCCTCTTCAAATCCGAGTAGATGGATGATGCTGGTAAAAATCTTTAGAATAATCTTAAAGATATTTAAATTGGTGCGGGAGGCGGGACTTGAACCCGCACGTCCGAAGACACAGGTTCCTAAGACCTGCGTGTCTG
>CAIMTR010000027.1 GCA_903844415.1 uncultured Gammaproteobacteria bacterium | reverse complement strand
CTATTGCCCAATACCTGTTGTTACGCTGGGGTATGCAACCCCTGAAAAAACTGGCTACTGATGTGTCGGCAATAGAATCTGGTGAAAAAGACAACTTGCAAGGCAACTATCCAATTGAACTCCTGCCTGTTACGCAAAATCTGAATGTATTGATCAAGAGTGAAAGAGAGCGCCAGGGTCGTTTCCGCACCACTCTGGGAGATTTGGCGCACAGTCTTAAAACGCCGTTGGCGGTATTATCAACAGCCTTGCAGGAACTGCGTCATACTCAAAAATTTACGGAACTACAGCGACAGGATATGGAAGAACAACTGAACCGGATGGATCAGATTATTTCCTGGCAGCTCAAACGTTCTGTCAAAAATAGTCAAACCAAAGTTCTTACCAAACCCATAGCAGTAGCAGTGGTGGTTACACGAATTCTAGGTGCGCTGCAAAAAGTGTACTGCGAAAAAAACATAAAAGTTCGCAGCGAAGTTGCTAGCAATGCAGTGTTCTATGGCGAAGAAACTGATTTGATGGAAGTTTGTGGCAACCTGCTTGATAACGCTTTCAAATATGGTGCCACGCAAGTGCAAGTGTTGGCCAGCCAAAAAAACCAAATTTTGATGTTGGAATTCAACGACGATGGCCCCGGCATTGCAGAAAGCGATCGCACTTTTGTGCTACATCGTGGGGCGCGTGCCGATACACTTAAAAGTGGACAAGGCATTGGCCTGGCCGTAGCGGTGGAGATTATTAACAGTTACGGTGGTGAAATCAGTATTGCGCAAAACCATTGGGGTGGCGCAAGAATACGCGTTCGCATTTAACTCCTTGCCTAGGCTCTGCGGTTTTCGTGTCCGTGGCAATTTCAAGTTAAGACGCGGTCAATTATCTTTTTTATTGCATGATCAAACCGAAGCTCTCCATGCTTTGTCATCTGGGTGTTGGCTATAATCTACTGCGAGAATGCATTGCAATTTACATGGGTGTTTTGAGCGGTTTTTTTTGTATTGACCAGATTATTTAAAGGTGGAATTTGATGAAAGCAATAAAGTTTATTCAAAAATCAGCTTTTGCGGTGGCAAGCGCAACAACACTCCTGTGCGGTGGCCCAGTGCTGGCGCATCATGGCACTGGTCTGTATGAGATTGCCAAAGACACTGAATATTCCGGCACGCTGACAGAAATGGAACTGGTCAATCCTCATTCCTATATGCACTTCGATGTTACTGGCCCCGATGGCAAACCTTTTGCTATGCGCTGTGAAATGCGTGGAGCAACTCTAATCAAACGCTCAGGCTGGTCTCTGGAAATGTTTGTGGTAGGTGCTCACGTAGAGATAAAAGGGCACCCTCATCGTGACGATCAGCATGCCTGTTATCTGGAGAGCTTCACACTGGGAGATGCGCCAACCATTTTGCGCAACGATCAGTTTTCCACCAACATCCCTGTCGACACATCCAACCGGCCTTTACGCCTGCTATCCGGCGAACCGAATATTGCCGGCGATTGGGCCGTGGAGCAGAGTGTGTTGACAATCTCACCAAGTGGTAGCCGCGATATGGTGCCTAAGAGTCAAACTGCTGCATACGCCGCTGGCACTATGACATTGCAACAAATCCGTGCACTCAATCCTTCAGCACGCCCAAGCTACACCGAAGTTGGTAAGGCAGCGGCAGATGCATTTCGTATGTGGTCGATCGAGGACAATCCACGGTTGTCTTGCAAGCCCACCAGTATCATCTACGACTGGACTTTTGACTGGCCGGTTAACAGAATTACCCAGACCACCACCGCAGGCGGTGAGCAAGTAATCGACATGGAATACGGTCTGTACAGTTTTTCGCGCAGGATCCATCTGGGTATGGACAGTCATCCAGATAACCTCACACCGAGTTATGCCGGTCATTCTATTGGTCGTTGGGAAGGTGACACCTTGGTGGTAGACACCGTAGGTATTGCAGAAGGTGTGCTTGCGCCGCCCACTCGCAATAGTGATCAATTACATGTGGTCGAACGTTTTACCCTCGATCCAGTGACGCTGGCCCTTAAACGCGAGTTCAGTGCGGAAGATCCAGTTTATCTCACCGCGCCCTATACCAGTTCTGATACGGTATTGCTCTCGGATGTGCCCTTCGACCATCCGCCCTGCAAGGAGCTGACACCTGAGTTTCAAGCAGTTCCGCAATAATCAGTGGAGACCAGCAGGGTTGCGCACCATCTGGTGTCAGCTTATAAAGATACTATGTTTAGCCGTTACTCAAAAAACTACACCAACTGATTTTGATCAGCCTCATGGCTTGCACCCTCCTTTGGGTGCAGGTACTGCAGGCATCACCGCTCCACGTTCATGTTCAACATACAGTGGACTGTGGGCTGTGCCATTTTCAGTTAAATGACGATGCCCACGTAATACAAGTCACTGCTGTTGTACATGCAGTGCATACCCTCTCAACCTCAACGCCTGCCAACAGATTTTGCAGCGCGCTACATGCCTCGCCCTATCAGAGCCGCGCCCCACCACTACACTCTCTTTAATTGCAATTATCTGGCAGTTATTTCCAATATTCTGGTGTTCACACACTTGCAATTGGGGTGACAACAAATCATCAGACTGCTGCTTTATAGCGTTAATTTAGAGTTTATTTTATGAGACGATTTTTCGTAGTTCCGGCAACATTTGCCTTGGGTGTTTGTGGTATATCAACAGTCAACGCAGCGGAGAATGAAATTTACGAATTGATCACCACTGCTCTGCATGTGCGCAGTTCCGCAACCGCATTACCGGTTACAGTGCTTGCCAACGACGACTTGCATGCAGCTGCTAAGGCCACGCTCGGCGATACACTAGCCAGCCAGCCTGGTATCAACAATGCCTCATTTGGGCCGGCGGTAGGCCAAGTCGTGATTCGTGGTCAAAGTGGTCGCCGTGTGATGAATCTCACCAACAGCATGTCCAATGCCGATGCATCTGGTAATTCCGCAGATCATGCGATGACAGTGGAGGCCATTCTGGCAGATGCCATTGAGGTATTACGCGGGCCGTCAACTTTGCTTTATGGCGGTGGTGCAATTGGCGGTGTGGTGAATGTAATCGATCGCAGGATTGCTACCAGTTTGCCGCAGGAAGCGGCCTTTGCCGTGGAAACCAGGCACGCTACTGCCGCCGATTTGAATACTGTGGTTGGTAGTCTAGACGTGCCAACAGGTAATTTGGTCTGGCATTTCGATGCGCTGCAACGGCACTGGAATGATCTCGAAATTCCAGCTTTTGCTGTTGATCGTGCGTATCTGCAACCTGGTCAAGTAGTACCAACCCAAGCAGGCCATATACCCAATAGCGCTGGCAGCACTAATAATTGGACCGCGGGTAGCTCATGGGTAAACAGCAATGGCTATTTCGGGCTTGCTGTCAGTCGCCTCGACAACAACTACGGTTTACCGGTAGGTGCTCAGGCTATTTTTGAAGAAGCTTTAGCCGAAGAACCAGAGGAAGAGGATGTTGCCATCGCGATGGAACGTTCTCGTTATGATTTGCAGACCCAATGGCACGAGTTGCAACCGTGGCTAGAAACGCTCAATTACAAACTCAGTTATACCGACTACGCGCACGCCGAAATCGAAGGCCCTGGTATTGTAGGTACGCGCTTTAGTAATGAATCTTGGCAACAGCGCCTGCAAATAACACTCACCGAGATGGCCGGTTGGCATGGTGTGTTGGGATTGCAAGACAGCATGGAAGAATTTGGTGCGGTGGGGCTGGAAAGTTTCATCCCGGTTTCCGACATCGACTCACGCGGTTTCTTTGTAGTGGAAGATTATCATTTTCCCGTAGTAACTCTGGAAATAGGTGCGCGTGGCAATCGCGATGTTTATCGTCCCCAGCATGGGGCTGCCCCGAGCAGAGACTTTGCGACCACTAGTTTTTCTGCCTCAGCTTTGTGGGATGTAAGCGAACCAATCACCTTAGGTTTGGCACTATCTGCATCCGAACGCGCCCCTTCCATTGAAGAGTTATATTCAAATTTTGGTCTCACTTCTACCGCTGACTGTGTCATTCATCTGGCCACAAGTTCCTGCGAAATTGGCTCGCCTGATTTCAAGCAAGAGTCCTCTTTGAATACCGATTTCAGCGTAGCACTGGGCTACGAAAAGTTCGCTACGACCTTCACTGTTTTCTACAATGATTTTGCTGATTACATCGGTCAAATCACAACAGGTGCACAGGTGCAGGGCAGGCCAGTTCGTCTCTACCAACAACTGGATGCAAGTTTTGCCGGGATAGAAATTGACACCAATCTGCAGATCAACGACGTCGTATCTCTACGTTTATTTGGAGATGTCATGCGCGGTAAATTTGCTGATGCGGGTGCTGTGCCACGCATGCCACCTGCCAGAGTTGGGTTGGATCTGAATTTGGAGGGTAGTCAATGGACAGCCTTTTTGTCTTTGCAGCATGCAGTAAAGCAGAACAAGCCGGGAGATTTTGAACTTGTTACCAACGCTTACACCAGGATTGATGCTGGTGCTGACTACACTTTTACAACTGGTGCTAGCGAAGTTCTAGTGTTTGTTAAAGGCCTTAACCTAGGTAATACTGAGATTCGACTCGCTACATCATACCTGCGCGGCTTTGCGCCAGAAGCGGGCAGATCACTGGAAGTTGGTGTGCGTTATCGTCTTTAATTTGAGTAGGGGGGAGTGCTTGCGTTAAGCTCCTTGCCTATCTATGCGGACAGGGAGAACACAATGAAACTTATAACTAACGTATTACTGGCAGTTTCACTGCTGTTATTGGACGGCTGTGATCAATCTGCTAGTACATCAATTGTAGCAACTGCACCCACAGCAGTTGCTGCAGGCAATTTATCATCGGGCTCGCAACAATTTGCCGCAGTAGATGAAGCGCGTATGGTCGCCGCCACTGCCGAACCAGAACAATGGATGTCGACTGGCCGCACCTATGACGAGCAACATCACAGTCCACTGGCGCAAATCGACCGCGTTAATATCAAACAACTGGGTTTAACGTGGTATGCCGATTTCAAAATACCGCGTGGTCAAGAATCTACACCGCTGGTAGTGGATGGCGTAATTTATGTGACCACGGCGTGGAGCAATGTAAAGGCTTACGATGCAGTCACCGGCGCTTCGCTTTGGGAATTTGATGCCCAAGTGCCGGGTGAGTGGGGTGTGCGTGCATGTTGTGATGTGGTCAATCGTGGCGCAGCTCTGCGCGACGGCAAAGTATTTGTTGGCACCATTGATGGTCGCATGATTGCATTGGATGCTGCTACCGGCATTAAAGTATGGGAAACCGATACTCTGATTCGGCATGATTTGTCGTATTCAATCACGGGCGCGCCCCGCGTGGTTAAAGGCAAAGTCATTATTGGCAATGGCGGTGCGGAATACGGCGTGCGGGGGTATGTGTCGGCCTATGACATACAAACTGGCGCACTGCTTTGGCGTTTCTTTACCGTGCCGGGTGACCCCTCCTTAGGTTTCGAAAACGACAGCATGGCGATGGCTGCTAACACCTGGAATGGCGAATGGTGGGCGCTCGGTGGAGGTGGCACGGTGTGGGATTCGATGGCCTATGATGCTGACCTCGATTTGCTTTACATCGGCACCGGCAATGGTTCGCCATGGAATCAAGACATTCGTAGTCCTGGTGGTGGCGACAATCTGTTTTTGTCATCTATTGTTGCGCTCGATCCAGACGACGGCTCCTACGTTTGGCATTACCAGACCACACCGGGCGAAACTTGGGACTACACTGCCACACAACCTATCATGGTTGCAGAGCTGCCCATTGATGGTGTGCAACGCAAGGTGGTCATGCAGGCACCGAAAAATGGTTTCTTCTATGTGCTCGATGCTGCCACAGGCGAGTTTATTTCGGCTAAAAATTTTGCTGCGGTCAACTGGGCCACTGGCATAGATCAAACCACCGGTCGTCCGCTTGAAAACCCGGCAGCGCGCTATGATAAAACCGGCAAGGCCTTTGCTGTGCAACCTTCATCAGCTGGTGCACATAACTGGCATCCGATGGCGTTTAATCCAGATACAAGTTTGGTGTATCTGTCTGCTGGCAATAACGCCTTGGTCTATGCTTACGATCGTAGCTGGGATCCCAATCCGCTGGTCTCCAATCTGGGTATTGATCCGGCTGCCGGCGCAGCTGAACTAGGGCCCAACGCTACTGCCGATTTACCCAGTGGTTCCTTCATGGTGGCATGGAATCCAGTTACCCAGACAGATGCTTGGCGAATACCGGGTGCAGCAGCAGGCATGTTGGCAACGGCAGGTGGTTTGGTGTTTAAAGGTAATCAGAACGGTATAGCGGCATATGATGCCGATAACGGCGTAGAGCTGTGGCAATCAATCGACACCCAAACCGGCATCGTTGCAGCACCGGTGACTTATGCAGTAAACGGTGAGCAGTACCTGGCAGTAGTTGCCGGACGCTCCACAACCAATTACTACGCACCTGATTATTCGCGGCTGCTGGTGTTCAAACTGGGAGCAAATACGCAGTTACCACCACCAATAGCATTCACGCCGCCAACGTTAAACCCGCCCCCATCAAGCGCCAGCGCCGAACAAATTGCGCTTGGTCAGAACAGTTATCAAGATTCGTGCATCATCTGTCACGGCGATGTGGGTAATTCCGGGGGGATATTTCGCCGTGGTCTGTTTCCAGAGTTGGCTTTGTCGCCAGCTTTGGCTAGTCCAGAACTGTTTGCTGCCATCGTGCTGGAGGGTGCGCGAGCACAAAATGGCATGGCCTCTTTTGCTGAAATTATTAGCGCACAAGATGCTGAAGATATTCGAGCCTATTTGATAGAACGCGCCAACATCACCAAACAAGCACAACAATTACAACAACAACGGTAAAGGAGCAGGGGTGTATTGCCGCCTCCCGACAAGCCATTTAGCAACATGCCGAGCCTCGCAACTTATTGTTGCCTGCAGCGGTACATCTTGAATTAAATTCTTACATGCGGCGGGCAATATCCAGTTGTTCGAGCACGGCTTCTTTGCCGTTGGGGATAAGTAACAGATTGTCGTAAAGCTTGCTGGGATTAAAAGGGTAGAGCACTGCTTTACGCTTTCGAAAAGCACGGGTGAATTTTCGCTGTATAAAAGCAAAAGGCTGACCTAACCACCAGGCACGATCATAGTTATTGCCCAGCACGTAAATCTGGTAGTTCTCGGACAAAAAATTCAATTCAGGCGAGCCACTCAGGCGTTCTATAGTGAGCGGGTCGTTCCATTCCATGGTGATAAAAGGACGGTGGGCGCGTAGTGTCTGCATCAACCCACGTAAAACGAAGACTTCATGGGCTTCCACATCAATTTTGACTAGATCCAGTTTGACCAGATGCTGGTTTGCAGCAAAGTCGTCGCCACGCATTTTGGTTACCGTTACCGCTTCTCCCCCCTTGGCGCGCTGGTCAAAACTGGACATCCCTATATTGCCAGCCTGCTCCATGTAGATCGTGGCTGTTCCCGCGGTGTCCGACAGGGCAAAATTGTGGACGCTTACATTGGCGAGTTTGTTTTGACTAACGTTCTGCTTAAGCAGGCTGTAGATGATCTCGATAGGCTCAAAAGCGTGTACATGTGTGGCCCGGGTGGCAAAGGCCAAGGTATGGTTGCCAATATTGGCCCCTATATCCAGCACCACCGGATGATGGATTCGCTCCATTAAGGCGAGTAAAAAGGTGAGGGTTTCCTTCTCATAAAGGCCATGGTGGGCGATTTTGTCTGCGATATGATCCCCTTTAAAAACCGTGATTTGATGGCCCAATAAAGTGGTCAGGGTGTGGGTGTTTTCCATGCGGGGTGGGCTCAGACAAGTAGGGGTCTTCAGGCAGAAGTCTATAGGGTGTGTTGCTGAGGATAAAGCACTCAAATTATGTGGTAATTTTTACCAAAATTAGTGGTAATTTTTATCAGAATTGCTAGGTTCACATACCCCATATGCCAGATTTGGATTGACATTTAGGGTCTGCTGGCTTCAAATCTACCTAGGGGGAGATACATGAAAAATTAGTTGGCTTATATCCTTCAGCTACCTCAGCGTTTTCAGCGTTTTCAGCGTTTTCAGCGTTTTCAGCGTTTTCAGCGTTTTAATAGTTGTGTTTAATATAGTCAGCATTCTAAAAAATAATCGGAAAAGGATTTCATAGCGCCTACGCTCAAGTAAGTGCTTGTAATTAAAGGTTTTTTGGTTATCCACCCGTACTTAATATCCCGCAAGGGCTATTTTATTAATGTAAACACTCATCATCGAGGAGAAAGTTGATGCAAAAATCAATCTTCAGGGGATTCAAAACCAAAGCGCTAGCGCTGTCTGTCTCTGCAATTGCTGCAGGTCTGGTCATGTCCCCAGTTATTAATGCAGCAGAAGCACTGGAAGAGATTCAAATTACTGGTTCACGTATTCGTACCACTGACGGTATGGCGGCACCAACACCAGTAACTGCAATAACACTTACTGAATTAACCGATATCGATCCAGGCGGGATCGTCAGCGAGCAGCTGGGAACTTTGCCACAATTTTTTGGAACACAATCAGCACAACGCGGCGGCGGAGCACTGTTTAGTACAGCGGGTGGTTCTTTCCTTAACATGCGCAGCCTCGGTGCCAACCGTACGCTGGTACTGCTGGATGGTTCACGTGTAGTACCAGGCGATAAAGCCGGTTCTGTAAACGTAGATACCTTGCCAACAGCATTGATTCGTACCGTAGACGTGGTCACCGGCGGCGCTTCTGCCGCTTACGGTGCTGACGCACTCGGTGGCGTAACCAATTTCATCATAGATCGTCAATTCCAGGGCCTTAAAATATCAACAGGTACTGGTATTACCGAAGTAGGTGACGGCCAGCGTTATAACTTCTCTGTTGCTGGCGGTAAACAGTTTGGTGAGCGTTTGAATGTTATTGCCTCTTTTGATTCCAAATACATCAATCAAATCGAGCGTCAACCAGAAACTCTGAGTTCTGACTTTTACCAACGCTGGGGTCATGTTACTAACCCAAAATTTGTATCTTTTGCCGCAACTCCAGGTGTGCCACAACGTTTGACCTTGCCATGGGTAACCTCTTCGGTGACTTCACCGTATGGATTGATTGTCAGCCCGGGCGTAGGTACTCCTAGTCTGCTCACACCTTATTTCTACACAGCAGCGCAAAATACAGCGTTTTTGGCCAGCGGCCTCAACCGTATGCGTTTCACCCCAGATGGCGCCAATATCACTCCCTTTATTAATGGTGATGTAACAGCGATCGGCGGTACGCAATCTATGTCTGGTGGTCCAGAATCCATAATACACAACCACGCGTTTGGTGCTGGCGGTATTAATGGAGCAGAAGTAGTAGGTCGTTCCGGCTTCGTGGGTTTGCAATACGATTTGACCGATAACATTACTGTCTATGGTCAGGCCCTGGCCGGTCGTTCGGAGTCCAATCAAGAAGATGGCCGCTCCGGCTATGAGCTAGGTGGTTTGGGAAATGCTACTGTGTTCCAGGATAACGCCTACTTGCCAGCCAATGTCAAAGCGGCAATGGTCGCAGGCAATATACCCTTCCTGTCGGTGGGCAAGATTGGTTCTTTCTACGGTGTGCCCGAAATTGGTGCCAATGAGCGCGACCATAACGTACTGAGCACACAATCTTGGTCAGTAGGCTTTAGTGCTGATCTGCCCAACGACTTTACCTTGAGTGGCAACATTCAGTCTGGTGAGTCTGAGAAAAAATCGCAGGTTTATGAAAAAATCCGTGTTGATCGTATGTTCTTGGCTATGGACGCAGTACGTAATCCAGCCGGTGCTATCGTGTGCCGTGTAACTACGGTTAACCCAACGCTTGCTCAATTGGCAGCCGCACCCGTAGTACAAGGCAAATTTACTGATACAGGGGATTGGAGAATCGCCTCGGCTCAGCAAAGTGGTCAGCCTGCTCCAGCACGTGTGCCCTTGCCTTCCCCTATTGGTACAGATGACGGCACTATCAGTGGCTGCGTACCTTATAACGTAATGGGTAACGGTAACATCAGCGCAGCTGCTATCGACTATATCGGTACCGACAAGTTCGGAATTGGCCACATCAACCAGGATTTCGCTGAAGTATTGTTACAAGGCGAAGTCTACGAGGGCTGGGGTTATGGTCCTGTTTCTTTTGCTGGTGGTGTGAACTATCGTGAACAATCCATGACCGATGGTGCAACTACACAGGGTGGCCAGATCGTAGAAGATGTGGGCCCACCTTTGAACGCTCCTGAGTTGGGTATTAAAGGTGTTTCTCACAACTACACAACTGGCAGTGCCAACATGCACGCCTTCTCCACTGTGCCTTTACTGGCGGGTGGTTACGACGTTACGGAATATTTTGGTGAGTTACAGGCGCCAATCTGGGAATCTACTTCTGGTGATCAATCGGTAGGTGGTTCTATGGCTGCGCGTCGCTCTGACTATTCCAGAACGGGTAAAATTGATACCTGGAAAATTGGTCTAGAGTTTGAAGTGTTTGCTGATTTGCGCGTGCGTGCCACTAAGTCACTTGACGTAAGAGAGCCAACCTTCTCCGAGCGTCTTGATGCACAAGGCGGCGGAGGCACCGTGAACGATCCAACCCGTAATGGTGCGTCCACTTCCATCACCACCGTAAGTGGCGGTAACCCCGATCTCAAACCAGAACGAGCCAATACAGTAGTAGCGGGCATCGTGTATCAGCCATCTTGGTTGGATGGTTTGCAGGTATCTACTGACTGGTATCAGATAGAAATTAAAGATGCCGTTGGTAGCTTGGGTGCTCAGCGTATTACTGATGAGTGTTATGCAGGTGTTACAGCTCAATGTAAATTCATTGAGCGTGATGCTGGTGGTGGGTTGCAAAAAGTATTCAACTACTTCCAGAACTCAGCCTCGGCTCGTGTAGAAGGTGTGGATTTCGAAGGTGCTTACCGTACCGAACCAGACTTCTTTGCCAGTGAATTTGAATCCTTTTCGGTGCGTGGCCTGATGGGTTACATTATCGAGCGCTCCAACGTATCAGCACCTGGTGCGGTTTCTACTCACATTGAAGGTGGTACGGGTACACCGCAGTTCACCAGCTTAATTACTACCACCTACACACTGGGATCTATGTCCTTCATGTTGCAGGGTCGTTACATCGACAACACTGTTCTTAATACCACTTGGATTGAAGGACGTGATGTAGATGACAACAGCGTTGCCTCCAACTCCTGGTTTAATGGCCAGCTTGGCTATAACGGTGAGATGAGCAATGGTTCTACTTGGAATGCTTCGTTTAATGTGCAGAATCTGTTTGACAGGACTCCGCCCATCGTAGCGAGCTACGGTAACCGTGGTGGTTCACAGTCTTTAAGCGACAACTACGATCTTGAAGGTCGTCGTTATCAGCTGAGCTTGAACTACAACTTCTAAGAAGTAAGGTGGGCGAGTTTCGGCTCTAACACCTTTATTTAGAACACGTTAAATGAATAAAAAAAACGGGGCCTAGTGCCCCGTTTTTTTTGGCTTAAGTGTCATCAGGCACAGTACATCGGAGCTAAGACACGACGTGTGCGAGCCCTAGCCATGAACCAAGAAATAATTAGTTAAGAAAATATCAGTTCATTCAAAAATTTAAAATATTTCCGCACTATGAGGTAACTTGATTTAAGCAGATTTCTACGGAATGTAAGATGAGTTTATGTCAAGCAGGTTGGGTCAAAACTATAGTTACCCTGAAGCCAATCTAGTACTTCTACGGCCATAACGTGGGGTTGAAATTTTACATATTTATTAACCAACAGTTTATGGTCTTGGGCGCTAATGCCTGCCAGACCCATGGTATGAAAAAGTTCCACATCTTCTTGCAAGGCTGTTGCCAGATCGGGTGAGCATAAGGTCTGCCATGCCTCGGTAACAGCCTGACTAGCGTTAGACGTTTTATCCGTATACAGCGCTGCCAGCGAAACCAAGGGCAATTGCGACAGGTACGCCTGATTCATAGGATTGGCCAAATGACCTTGGGTTAGTTCTTGTAAATACTTTTCCCTGTTGATGAAAGGTTTTAAATGCAAATGATTGGTGAGCCGTTTGGCATCATTGACCGGATAGTTATCCCACAGCAGCGGTTTGCGGCCCAGTCTTTGGGCAACTGCTAATAAATGCTCACGTGGATAAGACGCAGAAATTACTTTGGGTCCGGTCCAGAATACATCGATATCTTGTGCCAGACCTTTGCCTAGATCGTCCAGATAATGCTGGGGCTGTGCACCAAAATAGCGGGTTAGCAGGGGGTCGTCAGAATAATAAGTGGGGCATACAACAAAGGATTGTGCTGAGCTATTGCTGCGCACAAAATCCACAATCTCCAACTGTACCTGCGCCAGTTTATCGAGATTGCCCATCATGTCATCAAACAGAATGCACAAGGTTTGAGGCGCAATGGTATTGATCTGTTCTAGCTTGAGTTGCAGTAGGGCGCGATTGTTTGCTGAAAAATCGCGGTACAGCTCAAAAGGACTTAGTCCAATTCCGAAATCCAGTTGCTGCTGTTGGTAGTGCCGACTCAGTTGTTGTAATTGTTGCAGATGATCGGCCTGGCAGGGCACTTGCCATTGCTTGCGAAAATATCCGTCATTCTTGGGTGCATAGATGTAGCTGTTAAAACCCTGCGCTGTCAAAAAGCTGGCGTAATCATGTCGCGCTTGCCAGCTCCACTGACGACCAAAAAAGCCCTCCACCACTCCTAGTCGGAAGGGCTTTCTATAAACGCTTGGCTCATTCTTGGAAATCAACGCGACGCCATAAACTCTTTGACCCGGCGTAAAGCTTCCCGGATGTTTTCGGTGCTGCTGGCGTAACTGAAACGAATATACCCTTCACCAAGATGGCCGAAGCTAGTGCCTGCAACAGTTGCAACCCCGGCTTCTTCTAGCAGCAGTTCTTCCAGTTGTTTGGAAAGCATGCCGGTACCTTTAATATTGGGGAAGGCATAAAAAGCACCCTTGGGTATGATGCAAGAAAAACCCGGCACATCATTCAACAGTTGCACAATTAGTTTGCGGCGTTCATCAAATGTTTGCAGCATCATTGCCACTGCATCCTGCGGTCCGTTCAGCGCTTCGATTCCTGCGCGTTGTATAGGTGCTGAAGGGCAGGAGTTACTGTTGATCTGTAAACGTTCGGCGTGATCGATCAGTGATTTTGGCCACACGCCATAGCCCAGACGCCAACCGGTCATAGAGTAAGTTTTGCTCCAGCCATCCAGCAAAATGGTGCGATCACGAATGGATTCATATTCCATAAAACTGACATGCGGCAGGCCGTCGTAGGTCAGCCGGGCATAAATTTCATCAGCCAGCAGCGTCACATGCGGATGTTTCTCCAGCCCTTGCACAAAACGATCGATGGCCGCACGTTCGAGCACACCACCGGTTGGATTGGCCGGCGTGTTAATGATGATGAGCCGAGTATTGGGCGTGATCTGTGCCAATACACGGTCGGGATCAAAACCGAAACCGGAAGACTCCAGCAATTCGATTGGTACAGGTTTGGCGCCTGTGAAATTAATCATCGATTCGTAAATAGGAAAGCCCGGATTGGGATACATGATCTCGGCACCCGGTTCACCAAACATCATGATGGCGAAAAACATGGTTGGTTTGCCGCCGGGCACCACCATTACATTTTCCTTGTCGATTTTTACACCGCGATATTTGAGGATGTCGTTTGCCACTGCTTCCCTTAATTCGGGCAAACCTTTGGCGGGTGTATAAAAATGAAAGCCGTCATCAATTGCTTTTTTTCCGGCTTCAACAATGTTGGCCGGTGTTCGAAAATCGGGTGAGCCGATGCCCAGATTAACTATGCTGCGTCCCTGTGCCTCTAAAGCTTTGGCTTTAGCCAATATTTTGAAAGCTGATTCAGTGCCCAGCCTAGACAAACCCTGCGCTAACTTCATGAGAT
>CAIMTR010000026.1 GCA_903844415.1 uncultured Gammaproteobacteria bacterium | reverse complement strand
TGGCATCTGGAATATACAGTCAGTTGGGTAAAGCAAGCACCCAGACCAATGGTCTGAGTTTATTTTCAGAACGAAAAAATAAATCAAAAATTAAAGCCTCGTGCGGGGCAGCAAGATGAAGTCACGGATAAATCATGGGTAAAAATGTAGTAATTCTCGGCACACAATGGGGTGACGAAGGCAAGGGCAAGATCGTGGATTTGCTCACAGAAAAAGCCACCCATGTTGTGCGTTTTCAAGGTGGTCATAATGCCGGTCATACCTTGGTTATCGGTGGCAAAAAAACGGTCTTGCATCTGCTGCCGTCCGGAATTTTACGACCCGGAGTAACCTGCATAATCGGAAATGGCGTAGTGTTGTCCCCGGCTGCATTACTAAAAGAAATAGATGAAATCGCAGCGCAGGGCATCAATGCCTGCGACAACCTAAAAATTAGCGCTGCCTGCCCCTTGATCCTGCCTTATCACGTTGCTCTAGATCAGGCACGGGAAACACAGAAAGGCGTAAATAAGATTGGAACTACAGGCCGTGGTATTGGCCCAGCTTACGAAGATAAGGTGGCACGCCGCGGCATCCGTTTGGGTGAACTGATGAATGCCACTCACTTTGCAGAAAAACTTGCAGAAGTTCTTGAATACCACAACTTCACCCTAACCCAATATTTTAAGGTTGCTGCCATTGATTATCAAAAAACCCTTGATGACGCCTTGAGCATGGCTGAACGCATCAGACCTCTGGTATGCGACACAATTGATCTCTTGCATACCGCTCGTAAAAACAATCACAACATCTTGTTTGAAGGTGCACAAGGGTCTTTACTCGACATCGATCACGGCACATATCCCTTTGTAACTTCTTCCAATACCACCGCGGGTGGCACTGCTACCGGCAGTGGTTTTGGCCCACTGTATCTGGATTATGTTTTAGGCATCACCAAAGCTTACACAACACGAGTAGGCAGCGGCCCTTTCCCAACAGAATTATTTGATGACGTTGGCGAAATGTTGTTTATAAAAGGCCAAGAAATTGGCGCATCCACAGGACGCAGTCGCCGCTGTGGCTGGTTTGATGCAGCGGCGGTTAAGTTCGCCATTCGCATAAACAGCGTGTCTGGTATCTGCCTAACCAAACTCGATGTGCTTGATGGGCTCGATACGGTGAAAGTGTGTGTGGGCTACAAAGGTAACAACACCTCATCGATGGATTGCCTCACCAGTTTTGATAGCTACAACACTCTCGAACCTGTGTACGAAGAATTACCAGGCTGGAAAGAGTCTACTTATGGCATTCGTACACTTGAGAAACTTCCACTAAATGCTCGTAAATACATCAGTTATATCGAAAATAAAATTGATGCGCCCGTTGATATTATTTCCACTGGCCCAGATCGTGACGAAACAATTATTTTGAACCACCCGTTTCAGTAACGTACAACTAAGTCCATGGCCTGCATTTTTTGAGGCCACACCGAACAACTTTAAAACTGATACCGCAATCCGGCATATAAACCACGCCCCATGGAGTTGTAATCAGTTATCTCTTGGTAATCTGCATTCAACAGATTTTCGACACGCCCAAAAATTTCCACCCCATTCTCAAAGCCATAACGTGCCGACCAATCCAGCACAGCAAAATTTTCCAGAGGTATCCGTCCCGTCGGAGTTTCGTCTACTGCTTTAGCAACAGCTCTTAAGAAAAGTCCAGACTGAATATTCTTAGTTGTAGAGGTAAAGCGCAGCCCAGCATTTAACAAATGTTGCGGGCGGCGTAACCGTTGCATGCCATGGGTATTATTGCTGTCGTTCCAAGTGTAGTTACTCTGCAAAGAAAAATTGGACCCAAGAGCATAGGCCGCCTGCAACTCGACTCCTCTAGATGTGCTGAGCCCTTGTTGCTGTAAATACCCACTGTAGTTGGCCAGATCGAACTCAATAGCGTTATCTATCTTTTGATCAAACCAAGTGATTCCAGTAACCAGGCGACTGGTATAAAAATCAATCCCGGCTTCGTACCCTTGACTAGTTTCTGCATGCAAATAGGATTGGGTTGCTGGTGGGTATGCATACATGCTTCTGTTGTAACCAATTTCATAGGGACTAGGCGCACGGAATCCACTACCGATACTCACGTGATATTTCCAAGTGACTGTTGGTTTTGATTGTATTAAATAAGCAGCGCTAACACGGCCACTTTGGTGCCGACCAAAATCGTCATTGTCGTCGTAGCGCAAGCCCGCGCTTAGATAAAATCTGCTGGAAAAATCGCTTAGATATTCGATCCATGCGCCACGATTTTGTCTGCCCACAGCGTTATTTAGTGCGGTTTCGTGATCTAGTCCAGCCAATAGCACCATGCCAGTAACAGCAGTTGATTTTGCATGGTATTCCCAGCGCTCAAGTTCACCCTCGGCAGCAAAGGCTACTTTTCCGTCAGCACGGCTTTCACGTTGAGTAGTACTACGGGCAAAATTTAAAGTGTGACTGCTGTTGCTGCTCGTATAAGTTAGATCAAGCTTGCTGGCTGTAAGATCATAGGCAGCGCTGCAAGTATGCACCGTGGCAAAAGTCAGCACATCGTAACAACCATCAAAATCACTTAAGCCCTTGATTTCATGCTGTACCAACTGCAGTTGAACTTGGGGTGTTGGCTGCCAACTGCCACGGGCATGTAGCGTAGTATTTTCGTACCCATCTTGGTCGCGCAGAACTGAATCTGAAACTCGATGATTTATACCCTCGGTAGTAAATTGACTCGCCTGTATGTAGAAATTGGCAGTATTGTTGCCTGCATTGATGCTGCTACTGTTTTGTTGCAACCCTGCTGCACCACCTTGGGTTTCCACCAGAATTTTTACTTTATTGGTATGTGTTGGTGAATAAATATTGACGACTCCACCCGCATCCGCACCATAACCCAAGCCTTGTGGACCACGTAATACTTCCACTTTTTCTACGCCATTACTGAGTAGTTGTTCCGGCATAGACGAGATTTGGGTACCGGCAGGATCGTTCAATCTAATGCCATCCAGCATCACCAAAGTACGAAACGCTTCTTCACCACGCACTCTGAGTGCCGAAGTGGAACCTGCTCCGCCACTGTTACTGGCACTGATACCTGGTAGTTGGCGCAACAAGGTCAGCAAATCCGGATTGCCTTGCAAGGTTATTTGTTCTGCCTGCAGCACTGCAACAGAAGTAGCAATTCGGCGAGTTGCGAAAGGCACACGATGGGCAGAAATAATTATTACATCCAAGATATCCTGGGCCAATGCAACATTAGGCAGCAACAATCCAAGGTTAATAACACCTAGCAAACCTACGCATGAGTGCCGAAATATAACGGGAAATGGCATATTTAAATCCGAGAGAATTATGGCCGAGCTGGCAGCAGGCTTTCATAACGTTGATCTGTCAGCATTTGCATAAACGCTAATAATGCATCAAGGCTGCGTTCATCAAGCACACGGGTTGACTGTAACTGCTCCAGTGAGAGGTTATTTGCAACTTCAGGTTCACCCCAAGGCATGCCAGTTTCAGGATTGATCTGGGCTTTGGAACCACGCGCTTGATATTTATTGTAGAACAACAACACAGTGCGCAAATCCTTGAACACTCCGTTATGCATATAAGGAGCTGTTAATGCCACATTTCGCAAACCAGGTACTTTGAATTTACCATCTTGTGCAGCATCACTTATGGCTGGATTGTCTAATAAGCCGTGATCTACGTACGCAAGACCCAGACCATTCATTTCTCTTAGTGTTGTATTAACCGGCACTCCAATATTGTGATAACTGTAGTTGCTGAATGTTTCATGCGCACTTTCCGGCAAGGTTTTTAACTGGTGACACTGATTGCAATTGGCAAACTGGTTGGAAAAAAATAGGGTCAGGCCAAGGGTTTCTTGTTCATTGGGTTTGTATTCACCGCGCAAATAACGGTCGTATTTGGAATCGAAGGGAGATAAAAATTCGGATCGTTCAAACGCGGCAATACTCTCTTGCAAAGCACTGTAAGTATTATCGACATTATTGAAAAGGTCAGGGCCAAACAGCCCTTTGAAAGCATGAACATAATTTTTATTTTCTTGCAGCCGTACTACAACCGCTGCTTTATCGGGCATAGCCATTTCAGCGGGATTAATTAGTGGGACACCCACTTGCTCTTCCAGATTTTCAGCACGGCCATCCCAGAACAAGCCGCCGCTGATTTCACCAGCCTTGTTATGCTGCAGAACAGGGATCTGGCTGAGATAAGAAATGGTGGGAGCATTGCGATCTCCCAAAGTGTGCAGATCTGCACCCAGTGATGCAGCTGCATCTATACCGTTTTCACGCCAGTCGATGAATGCTTGTGCGGGATCATGACAAGTTGCACAACTTTGCGTACGGTCTTGCGACAAATTAACATCGAAAAAAAGAGCACGTCCAAGATCCATCAATCTTATGGCGCGCTGTGGGTCTGGAGTTTCGGCTGCTTGGAGTGCTGTCGGCAAACTCAACAAAATACTCAACCACCACAAACAAGGCAGTAATCGGTAAATGATGCTGCCATACTTCTTCATGCACTCAACTCGATAGCCACACTACTAAGATGGTTGTCCCATAACAGTTGGTTGAATTCTGGTGCTTCATGTTCGGTGACTGTGCCACTGGCTAGATCAATGTGGGCAACACGTCCCGTGCCTGTACTAAAAACAAATCCTGTTTCTGTGGCGCACACACCACACCCATCTCGGGCACGGATGGAATTAATCATGCTACCGCTGTGACTATCCCAAAAAGTAACCATATTTCCCAACGGACAACCGGCAGCAAAATAGCGACCATCAAGGCTAAAACGTACCGAGCCCACATATTGGTGCATTTGTACCTGCACGTCGGGAGGTGCTAATATTAGTTGCAGTGGCTGTCCACGCAGATGGGTTGCCAGTAGGGGAACTTCCATAAAAGGCTCACCTTCAAACTGCATTGCCATTACCACCATGCCGTCGGCATTAACATCCAGATGACGAATGCTGGCCTGCTGAAATTGGGATGGCAAAAACTGTTGTTCGAGCAACTCACCACTGTACCTGTTGAGATAAACCAGTGACGGTAGCATGCTGTCGATATTGAGATTATCTCGATCATGATCAGGATGGGTACGAATGCCGCCATTGGCGACAACCAGTGTTTGTGTGTCGGGCAGCAAAATCAATTCGTGGGGGCCAACTCCAAAAGTTGGAAACTCTTGCATTCGCGTTAGTGTTGCAACACCGTCCTCACCAGTGACTTCCCACACCACCACTCTACCGCTGTCGCCTTGCATGTCGGCAAAGTCACTTTCAGTTGTATAAAAGAAACGTCCGTCTGCCGAAAAAACACCATGCCCGAACAGGTGACGATTTGCAGGTACTTGAATTTGACGTATTACATTGCCTGTGTGCAAATCAGCTAACACCATCCAGGTGCCAGGGCGACGTGCCACAACCACAAAAAAACCATATTGAGCATTAACTGCAATATGATGCGCCCGCGCAGGCAAAGCAGTCTTGAACACCTGTTCAGCATTTGTTTGGGTTAAGGTAAAACCATAAACCCAATGGCCATCTGCAGCATCAGCGGCGGCGCTTAAAAACAGGGATGCCTGTCCAGGAATATCTTTGCCCACCACCCACGAGCTAGCACCTGCTAGCAGCATGCCGAGACCCAGTAATTGACGACGATTAATGTGCATGAGCAAATCCTTATTATGATTTGACCGGGAGATAGTGAGTGAGCTGGAAGCTAGATGGCTACTGGACATGACCGCTTTTTGTCAGTCCCCATCCAGACTATTAAAGCCCAGATAGAGATCCGTTTTTTTCAAAGACGCTTCAAGCAATTCATACAAGGCATCAAATTCACTGGCCACCTGTTTGAGACTGTTGTATCCCGCTTCACTTTGTAAAACCACTGCCATTGAATCGGGAAGTGAGTCGAGTGTCGTTTTTATAAGGATTATGCTGGCATTAATGCCTTCAATATCTT
>CAIMTR010000025.1 GCA_903844415.1 uncultured Gammaproteobacteria bacterium | reverse complement strand
GGACTCTGCGGTCATGCCAAATGCGCAGCACACCAGCGCGATGATACATGGCGATACACTCAATTATTTACTGCTGGCCGAGCGTTTTGAATACCTTAAGAGCGACAGTTTTTTGACTCTGGTCTGGGACATGCAAGGCTGGGTAGGCAATGACTACCATAAGCTTTGGTTAAAAACCGAAGGCACCCACGATAATGAAGCCGATAGTCAAACCAGCAGTGCGAACACCACTGCCAGCAAGCAGAAAAGTGATAGCTTGGAAGTTCAAGCTTTGTACAGTAAGGCCATCGTACCATTCTGGGATTTGCAAACTGGTTTGCGTCACAACAGCGAGCCCAATACTACAAATACTTATGCCGTTATCGGTGTGATGGGTTTGGCTCCGTACTGGTTCCATATAGATACTGCAGCCTTTCTCAGTATACACGGTGATGTCAGCACCCGGTTGCAGGTGGACTACGACTTACGTTTTACACAGCGCTTACTGCTGCAGCCTAGCATTGAATTTAATTATAATTTTTCAGATGACAATGCTGAAGGCATTGGCAGAGGGATGGGTAAATCCAGTTTTGGTTTACGCCTACGATGGGAAATACGACCTGAGTTTGCACCGTATGTAGGGCTTGAGTGGTCGCGTATTTACGATGCTAGTACAAATCTGCTGGCAGCTGCTGGAACTAAATCCAGTGATGTCGAAGTGGTGGCTGGAATACGCTTCTGGTATTAAAAAACTTACCTTTTGCAACGAAAGCGTTTGTTTAGTTGCGCAATTATGGCGTAACTTCCTCTGAGTTTTTCTGTTTTTAAACAAGTGATCAAATTTCACCTAGAGGAAATAACAGATGTTGCGATTTATATCAGGAGCAGGAGCAATAATTGCAGGGGTATTTGTGGTAGCCACAGCCAGTGCGCATCACAGCACCATCGGTATTTATGATGTTGATAAGACAGTTGAAATTACCGGCACAGTTACCTCCGTGTCGTGGCGAAACCCGCATGGGCAAATCACTCTGGATGTAAAAGATGACACGGGGGCAATCGTTGAATGGTCTGCCGAGACGGCCGCCATCAGTGTTATGCGCAATCGTGGAGTAGACACTGACGTGATTGTTGTAGGTGATGTTGTCACCATTGCCGGTGATCCTTCTCGCAGAAATCTGCCCGCGATCTTTGGCAACAATATTCTGCTGCCAAGTGGCTATGAATTTGATTTTGGCGCAAATAATCCTCATTTTCCGGCAGGCCTTAGTGGCAATATGGTTGGCAAACAAGTAGCCGACCAGGCCAATGTTGATAAAGCAGTAGCGGCTGCCGATGGTATTTTTCGGGTGTGGAAAACACTCATGAGTGATCCGGCCGCATTTCCTATATTCAAAGGCGGCTATCCCTTGTCAGAAGCGGGCAAGCAAGGACTTGCCCAGTGGAATCCGCTCGATAACGCCCTTTTACATTGTGGTACCAAGGGCACGCCCTTGATTATGATTACCCCCATACCAATAGAATTTGTCCGCCAGGGTGCAGACATAATGCTTAGGATTGAAGAATACGATGCCCGTCGTCTCATTCACATGTCGGAAACTGCTGTCGCACCAACTGAGCACACTCTGTATGGTTTTTCAAAAGGACGATGGGAAGGCACTACTCTTATAGTAAGCACCACAAATATTGCGGCCGGTCATTTCGATCATTTGGGTGTGCTGCAAAGTGACCAGATCACTGTAGTGGAGCGCTTTATCCCCAATGCCACTTACGATCGGCTTGATTATGTGATGAGTGTGACTGATCCAGTAAATTTTACTGAAACCTTCGACCTCAAACGCTATTTTCTTTGGGGTCCAGAAATGAGTGTCCACCCTTACGAATGTCTGGATCGTTATTAATAACCTAGACCGCCATTAAATTACATCTCATTAGTCGTGCTAAATTCTAGGAGCTTAATATGTTTGTTCTGTTAACCGCCGCTGCCATAGCTTCGGCAATATCTGCCAGCTCTTGCCAAACCCTCACTGGTTTCAATCTTGAAAACGCCAGCATTAACTCTGCCGAAGTTGTAGCTGCCGGTGTTTTTCAAGCCGCTGCGGGCCCCAACCCGAACAACAATGCGACTGCGCCGCAAGAACCCATTCCTGCTCATTGCAGGGTAAAACTATTACTCACTCCCACATCAGATTCAAAAATTAATGTCGAACTTTGGCTGCCAATGGAAAACTGGAATGGCCG
>CAIMTR010000024.1 GCA_903844415.1 uncultured Gammaproteobacteria bacterium | reverse complement strand
TGAATATGACCAGGCATGATGCCGATCTTGGATTGACCCGGAGTGATAACACCTGGGCAGTTGGGGCCAATTAGACGCACACCCAGAGCATCGCAGCTAATCTTTACAACCAACATGTCCAAGGTTGGGATTCCTTCGGTAATACACACAATAAGTTTGATGCCTGAATTAGCTGCTTCGAGAATAGAGTCTTTACAAAAAGGTGCGGGTACATAGATAACAGAAGCCTCAGCACCAGTTTCAGCTACTGCGTCAGCCACCGTATTAAATACTGGCAAGCCCAGATGTTTTTGCCCACCTTTACCAGGCGTAACTCCGCCCACCATTAAAGTTCCATAGGCAATGGCCTGTTCGGAATGGTAGGTACCTTGCGAGCCTGTGAAACCCTGACAGATCACGCGTGTATTCTTGTTCAATAAAATGCTCATGCTGCAGCTCCTGTTGTATTTGCTGCTTTGACAACTTGCTCTGCGGCATCGGTTAGACTAGTAGCGGCAATAATATTTAGACCACTGGCTGCCAACACTTTCGTGCCAAGTTCAGCATTGTTGCCTTCGAGTCGCACGACAACCGGAACTTTCACGCCAACTTCATTCACCGCACCAATAATGCCTTCTGCGATCAGATCACAGCGAACGATACCGCCAAAAATATTGACCAGCACAGCTTTCACATTGCTATCGGACAGAATGATTTTGAACGCTTCAGTCACCCTTTCTTTAGTAGCGCCACCCCCTACATCAAGAAAGTTGGCGGGTTGGCCGCCATGAATTTTTACAATATCCATAGTACCCATCGCGAGGCCAGCACCATTGACCATACAACCAATGTTGCCTTCCAGCGCCACATAATTGAGCTCCCATTTTGTCGCTAGTGCTTCGCGAGCATCATCCTGGGAAGGGTCGTGCATGGCTTTCAGTTTTGGCTGCCTGAACATGGCGTTACTGTCGATAGTAAGCTTGGCGTCAAGACAATGCAGATTGCCCGCTTGAGTTATAACCAGTGGATTGACTTCGAGCAGAGCCAAATCACATTCGACAAAGAGTTTCGACAAGCCGAGAAAAATGTGGGTGAATTGTTTTATCTGTTCAGCGTTAAGCCCCAATTTAAAGGCCAGCTCACGGGCTTGATAAGGTTGGGCGCCTGTTAATGGGTTAATCATTGCTTTGAGTATTTTTTCTGGCGTGTCGTGTGCCACTTTTTCAATGTCTACGCCACCTTCGGTTGATGCCATAAACACCACACGTCGCGAGGAGCGATCGATTACCGCACCTAAATAAAGCTCACGTGCGATATCAGTGCATGATTCAACTAAAATTTTAGCGACTGGCTGGCCATTTTTGTCAGTTTGGTAAGTGACTAGATTCTTGCCTAGCCACTTTGCTGCAAACGCTTTAATTTCGTCTTTGCTAGTTAGCAGCTTTACGCCACCGGCTTTGCCACGACCGCCGGCATGCACCTGTGCTTTTACAACCCATTGATTGCCACCAATTTTGTCAGCAGCTGCCGCTGCTTCTTCCGGGGTATCACAGGCATAACCGACGGAGACCGGCAAACCGTAAGAGGCAAAAATTTGTTTGCCCTGGTACTCGTGTAAATTCATGATTGTCTGACCTAAGTAAAAAATATATTCGATATATACATGAGCTGATGAAAAGTTATTCTAGCTATCGTTTTTTTCTATTGGCTATATGAATAGCATTGCCGTTTACAGCCAGCGCAGCTTCATGCACCGCTTCGCTGAGTGCCGGATGTGAAAATACTGTCATACCGATATCTTCTGCGCTGGAACTGAACTCCATGGCGATAACAACTGCCTGTACTAGATCAGCTGCAGACGGACCAATGATGTGACAGCCGAGCACCTTGTCAGTGCGTGCATCAGCCAGCATTTTTACCATGCCGTCACTGTCGTTTGCAGCAAGAGCTCTGCCACTGGCAGCAAAGGGAAACACACCGGATTTGTATTCGATACCAGCAGCTTTTAATTGCTCTTCGGTTTTTCCGACCGACGCTATTTCTGGATGCGTGTAGATCACGCCTGGAATCAGGTCATAATTCATCGAGGCTTTATGGCCTGCAATGACTTCTGCAACCATAATGCCTTCTTCTGAAGCTTTGTGTGCCAGCATGGGGCCACGCACCACATCACCAATTGCATAAACACCAGGCACTGCAGTAACGCAGTTACCATCTACTTTAATAAAACCACGCTCATCTTTTTCTACGCCACAATCAGCGCTCAGCAGATCAATTGTGTAGGGTTTACGCCCAACACAGACGATTAGTTTATCAAACACTTCTTCCTTGTTACCGTCTTTGTCGGTGTATTGCACAGTGACTTTGGGAGCTTTGCCCAGCTTCACAGAACTGCCAGTAACTTTGGCGCCGAGACGTATATCCAAACCTTGTTTGCTCAGAATCTTATGTGCTTCTTTGGCGATCTGCTGATCCACTGTAGGAAGAAAAGAATCCATTGCCTCAATTACAACCACTTCCGAGCCCAATCGTGACCACACGGAACCTAATTCCAAACCAATAACACCAGCGCCAATTACACCCAGACGTTTCGGTACTTCAAGAAATTCCAACGCGCCAGTGGAATCCACCACAATGTCATCTTGTAATGGTGCAGGTGGAATATTGATAGGTACAGAACCGGCTGCAATGATGATGTGGGGAGCCGTTATTATATTTTTACTGCCGTCGTGCGAAGTTACTTCAACTTTTTTATCCTTTAATAAGCGGGCAGTACCCGAAATTCCAGACACTTTATTGGCCTGAAACAAACCTGCAATGCCACCAGTAAGTTGTTTTACCACTTTGGCTTTGCGGGCAATCATAGCAGGCACATCCAGGGTTATTTTGCTAACGTTAATGCCATGTACCGCAAAACCATGGCTGGCTTCAGCAAATTTGTGCGAGGAATCCAACAAAGCTTTGGAAGGAATGCAACCTACATTTAGGCAGGTGCCACCAAACACAGGTAACTTATTTGCATCCAGCCATTTTTCAACACAAGCAGTTTTCAATCCGAGTTGAGCAGCACGTATCGCCGCGACATAACCACCGGGACCTGCACCTATCACAATAACGTCGTAATCTGTCGCCATAACTTTGTCCTGTTAAACTTCCAAAAACATGCGAGCTGGATCTTCCAAGAGTTCCTTGATGGTCACCAGAAACTGCACCGCTTCTTTGCCATCGATCATGCGATGATCGTAGGAAAGTGCCAAATACATCATGGGCAGTATTTTGACTTCGCCGTTAACGGCCATGGG
>CAIMTR010000023.1 GCA_903844415.1 uncultured Gammaproteobacteria bacterium | reverse complement strand
CCCCAAAACCCCAAAACCCCTTCATTTAAATTTGCTTATTATTAAATTTGAAAGATGAAAGCTCACAGCAGCGACAAAAAACACAATTACTGGTTGCACCTAATTTTCATAGCCGCGGAAATTGCAGTAATAATTCTGTACGCCTTTTGCACCAAGTTAGACACCAGTGCCTTAAACTCAGGTGATGACCAAGCAAATTTTGACGCGCAGAACGCCGCTGTGCAGCAGACACTCAACAGCAAATACCCGATGTACATGAACATCCACGCCATGATCTTCGTTGGTTTTGGCTTTCTGATGGTTTTCCTAAAAACAAATTGCTGGTCAGGTGTTGGCTTCAACTTCCTCATCGCCTGTTGGGCCATCCAGATAAACATCCTCATGCTCCGCTTTTGGGAAATGGCCTTGATCGATAATCGCTTTACGGCGATCACACTTAACTTAGACACACTTATTTAAGCTGATTACGGTGCCGCTGCCTGCTTGATCACCTTCGGAGCTATTATGGGGAAGTGTTCTTTCGCGTAGATTTTTATTTTGGCAACCTTGGAAATGATCTTTTACAGCTTGAACGTCGTCATTTGCAAAGGCATCCTCTAGGCAGTCGATGTCGGTGGTGGTATGACTATTCATTTGTTCGGAGCCTACTTCGGAGTTATTTGTGCTTTTTTCTTCAATGGCCGCCGTGCGATCAGAGACGATGAAAGAAGGGGAATGGGTGGGTATACTAGCAACACTATAGCCGCCATTGGAACATGCTTCCTGTTTATTTATTTTCCCAGCTTCAATGCTGCCATGCTGGAGGGTGCGGCCCAACACAGAGCCATCATTAACACTCTGCTGTCTATCACAACCTCAGCAATCACTGCATGCTTCGTTAACAGTATCTACGAAGGCAAATTCAACATGTAGCTTTTGATGACTTCTACGCTTGCAGGTGGCGTTGCGATGGGATCAGCAGCCGACCTCATTTTCGGAGGCTACCTCGCGATGGTAGTTGGATTTGTTGCAGGGATCGTTGCTTCGATTGGGTATATGTTCTTCAACAAGTCCCTCATGAATGGACTGGGTCTACATGATACATGCGGTGTTCATTTTACCCACGGGCTGCCTGGAATCATCGCAGGCATCGCGTCCGCTGTCGCAACCGCGACCGCCTAATACTTTTTCCAAAACGACTTTGCACTGATGCAGACTTTCAAAGTAGTAAATCTAAGCGGCTGCCTTGATGAAACTGGTGTGGCCCTCACTGTGAATTAATGCCGAAGCCTCCAAGATCAAGCATGGTTCTAATGTGCTGCAATTGGCGTCAGCTTCGGAATTGCTGGCTTCGGTGGCGCTCTCTCAGGCTTCATTGCTTCCAGAGCCTTTTACCCAAGTTATTAATTTGATGATGCTTGCAATTTTGTGAATGTCAACTTTAACGACAACATCGCAAAGTACAGCTCATCAAAATTTGTGCATGCTGCCTCGAAGACGATGAAGATGCAACATGTTTTGAACACATTCACTACCACAAGGCATAACACGCAGAACACAGTTGGCTAAACTTCAGAACGCTACTTGACCTAAGATTACCAGTCCCAACCCTCTATTAAACAACAAGAAGTTCAGATGGTAAGTCCTAGACCAATAGCGGGCTTCAGTCCCAGACCAGAGGCAAGCCCTAGACCGCAGTCACCACGCTAGTAAGATGACAGCCGTGTAAGAAAGAAGAAATTATCAATCGACTATGAGAACATCAAGTCCGATATGTGAAAATGTGCAATCTAAATATTCAAATATTTTTCGT
>CAIMTR010000022.1 GCA_903844415.1 uncultured Gammaproteobacteria bacterium | reverse complement strand
TGCATCCTAAAATTCATGGCGGCATTCTGGGACGGCGGGATCTGGATGCCACAGTGATGGATGAACATAACATTCCACCAATCGACATGGTGGTGGTCAATCTCTATCCCTTTGCCGCTACTATCGCCCAACCCGACTGCTCAACGGCTGACGCAATCGAAAATATTGATATTGGCGGCCCCACCATGTTACGGGCTGCTGCCAAAAATCATGCGTGGGTTAGCGTTGTGGTTAATCCTGCTACATACCCACAATTACTTTCCGAAATGCAATCGAGCCAGGGACATATAAGCGCTGTTACACGTTTCGCCCTGGCAGTAACTACTTTTGAACATACCGCACTTTACGATGGTGCCATTGCATCTTATCTAGGCAGCCTAGACGCAGCAGGCACACCCCTGCAATTTCCGCATACGATAAATGCACAGTTTGTGAAAAAGCAGGAATTACGGTACGGCGAAAACCCACACCAACAGGCGGCCTTTTATGTAGAAGCAACTGTGCAAACAGGTACTGTTGCTGGTGCAGTGCAATTGCAGGGCAAAGAACTGTCTTTCAACAACATAGCCGACACTGATGCTGCCTTGGAATGTGTAAAAACGTTCAATGAGCCTGCTTGTGTCATCGTCAAACATGCCAATCCTTGTGGTGTTGCTGTGGCTGCCACTCTACTAGACGCATACCACTTCGCTTATCGCACCGACCCAACTTCAGCTTTTGGTGGCATCATCGCGTTTAATCGCGAACTTGATGCAGCCACGGCTCGCACAATTGTCGAACGGCAATTTGCTGAAGTGATAATTGCACCAAGTGTGAGTGAGGCTGCCCGCAAAGAAATTGCTCGCAAAGAAAATTTACGCCTGCTCATTTGTGGTCAATGGTCTAGCCAAACGCCAGCGTCCTGGGATTACAAAAAAGTACACAGTGGCTTGTTAGTACAAACAATGGATGCTGCCACTGTCGGCTCTAGTCAACTACAAGTGGTAAGCAAACGCCAACCTACCACTGACGAAATGCAAGATATGCTATTTGCTTGGAATGTCGTCAAATTCGTAAAATCCAATGCCATTGTGTACTGTAAAAATCGACAAACCATTGGCATTGGCGCCGGCCAAATGAGCCGTGTCTATAGCGCAAAAATTGCTGGCATCAAGGCGGCTGACGAAGCCTTGCAAGTAGCCGGTTCAGTGATGGCCTCCGATGCATTTTTTCCCTTTAGTGATGGCGTACAAGCTGCAGCAGCGGCTGGTATTACCGCGGTAATTCATCCAGGAGGTTCAATACGTGATGCCGAAATTATTGCCTGTGCCGATCAGCTAGGTCTGGCCATGATTTTTACCGGCATACGGCATTTTCGGCATTAAGTACGTTTCTGAAAATTTAAAGTTTGCCAGAATGCGATGCGTGGAAAAAATTTCGCAACGCCGCAAACGCCTGATATCTACGCAAGAAATTTTTTACGCAATAAAGCAGTTGGGATGAAATTAGAATTTTTAATGGGGTTGGGTATGAACATCATGATCATTGGCAGTGGCGGCAGGGAACACGCACTGGCCTGGAAGATTGCCCAGTCGCCGCGCATCCAGCATATATATGTAATTCCTGGCAATGCCGGAACTGGCCACGAACCTAAAGTACAAAACGTCGTGCTTGATATCAGCGATTTCGAAGCTCTCTCGCAATTTGCTCACAGCCACGACATTAGCCTTACTATCATTGGCCCAGAAGCACCCTTGGTCGACGGTGTAGTAGATTTTTTTCAGAGCAAAGGCTTACCTTGTTTTGGCCCCTCCAAAGGGGCAGCGCAACTGGAAGGTTCCAAGGCTTTCAGCAAGGATTTTCTGGCGCGGCATAAGATTCCAACTGCAGCTTACGGAAGTTTTTCTGAGGTAGATGCAGCGCTGGCGTACCTGCAAACACAGTCACTACCAATTGTGATCAAAGCTGACGGTCTCGCTGCGGGCAAAGGAGTGATCATTGCACAAACTCGGCACGAAGCCGAAGCCACTGTGATAGATATGTTAGCTGGCACCAGCTTTGGCAAAGCCGGCCACCGTGTAGTAATCGAAGAATTCATGCATGGAGAAGAAGCCAGTTTCATCGTGCTGGTTGACGGCAAGACTGCTCTACCCTTTGCAACGTCGCAGGATCACAAGGCGCGTGATAATGGCGATCTCGGCCCTAACACCGGAGGCATGGGAGCGTATTCACCAGCACCGGTTGTGACACCCGCAGTTCATGAACGTGTCATGCGCGACATTATCATGCCCACCGTGCGCGGCATGGCAGCTGAGGGAAATACCTACGTCGGGTTTCTGTATGCAGGCTTGATGATTTCACCCGAAGGTATACCCAAAGTAGTCGAATTCAATTGTCGTTTTGGCGACCCCGAAGCACAACCAGTAATGATGCGCCTACAAACCGATCTGGTAGCTTTGTGTCAAGGCGCAATCGCTGGCACACTCGACCAAATGGATATCAGTTTCGACAGTCGTCCTGCGGTGGGTGTTGTACTGGCAGCAGGCGGTTATCCAGACAGTTACGCCAAGGGCAAAATAATTGCCGGGCTTGATACTGCCGCACCAGCAGGCGCCAAGTTATTTCATGCAGGAACAGCAGTGCACAATAATCAGGTAGTGACTAACGGTGGCCGGGTATTATGTGCAACTGCATTGGGCGCAAGTGTTGCGCAGGCGCAAGCGACCGCCTACAAATTAGCTGCCAACATCAGCTGGGAAGGGCTATATTGCCGTAAGGACATTGGCTGGCGCGCTATCGCCAGACACACCGAAGCAAAAAACAAGGACCAGCTATGAGCCCCATTGATAATGTAATAATGCAACTCGATCAAGCTTTGCGGACGTTGATACCAGGCTCCTCTGTGGCAAGCAGACCCAATCCTGCTGAGAGTATTAATAACGTCGATGCCATAGAAACAAAGCCCTTAGCAAAGTCAGCAACCAAACATGTTGCCGGCCTGATGCGGATTAACCACACAGGTGAAGTCTGTGCTCAGGCGCTTTATCAAGGCCAGGCACTTACCGCAAAACTGCCCGCAGTACGCAACAGTATGGAGCAAGCCGCTAAAGAAGAAATTGATCATTTATGTTGGTGTGAGAATCGTCTACAAGAACTCGGCAGTCACACTAGTGTGTTAAATCCACTCTGGTATGGCATGTCGTTTGGACTGGGTGCGCTGGCCGGATTAGCAGGCGACAAATGGAGCCTTGGATTTGTGGCCGAAACCGAACAACAAGTGTGTAAACATTTACAGGAGCATTTGCAACTGCTGCCCGACTCTGATGCGAAGAGTCGGATGATTCTCGAGCAGATGCTCATCGATGAAAACCGGCACGCCACTGCCGCTGTTGATGCGGGCGCGGCAACACTGCCGGCGCCAGCCAAACAAACGATGAATGTGATGGCTACAGTAATGAAAGCTGCAGTCTATCGAATTTAACAAAACCTCTGATAATCGTTCAACAATTACCAGCCTAAAAGTTCAGTTTTATTCTGCCACAATTTCAAAATCATGGGTCAATTGGACGCCTGCCTTGGCCAACATAATGGACGCTGAACAATATTTCTCGGCCGACAATTCGATGGCGCGTTGCACCTTACCGGCATCCAGTTCTTTGCCTTTAACAATAAAATGAAAATGGATTTTCTCAAACACTGCCGGAATTGCATCAGCACGTACTGCAGTAAGTTTCGCCTCGCAATGGCTGATCTGCTGACGGCCCTTTTTCAAAATACTCATCACATCATAAGCAGAACACCCACCCACACCAATCAACAGCATTTCCATCGGCCTGATACCAACGTTGCGGCCACCCGCATCTGGCGGCCCATCCATTACTACACTATGCCCGGAACCCGACTCACCCATAAACATGGCACCATCAATCCATCTTACTGTTGCATCCATTTTTTAAACCTCCGAACCGTTTTAGCATGAATTTCTCCAACTATTATCACACAACTATAAGGATTTACGGGCCGAATTGGGCTCAGTCCTTATTTGTAGTACACCAGTTTCCAGTTCACGATTTAGCGCAAGTGACTCTTTGTGGAAATAGATCATGCTAAAAAATTATGATATACATTGCTTCGCAAGTGCTATTAATAACAAGGGATAGTAGAGCAAAATCAAATGACATTAATGGCCATTACCCCGCATATCGTCGATTTAGACAATTTTCTGAGCATTACACACCGACGCAAATATCCAAAAAAAACCATCATCATTCGCGAAGGTGGTAAAGGTGGAGAATGTGAAAACCTGTACTACATAATCACCGGTTCTGTCTCAGTCATGCTGGAAGACGAAGAAGGCAAGGAGGCAGTTATTGCCTACCTTAACCCGGGAGATTTTTTTGGCGAAATGGGATTGTTTGAACTTGCTGAAGCCCGCAGTGCCTGTGTGCGTACCAAAACTGAATGTGAGATTGCAGAGCTTTCTTATAAGAGTTTTAACGCCTATTCCAAATTACATCCGGAGATTTTGTACACCATCGGCCAGCAAATGGCACAGCGCTTGCGCAGCACCACCAAACGGGTCGCGGATCTTTCGTTTCTTGATGTTACAGGTCGTATTGCCAGCATTTTGCTGGAACTCAGCAAACAACCCGATGCCATGACCCACCCAGACGGCATGCAAATAAAAATTACCCGTCAAGAAATTGGTCGAATTGTTAATTGTTCACGCGAAATGGCGGGCAGAGTGCTCAAAGATCTGGAAGATCAAGAGCTGATAGAAGTGCATGGTAAGACGATAATAGTGCACGGAACACGCTAGCATTGTTAGGCTAACAACTCAGTCAATCGTCATTCAAAAAAACAACACCAGCACCCACGTACTCACCAACATACTGATACTTAGAAACACTGCCGCCGAACCCAAATCCTTGGCCAGCCCGGAAAGATCGTGGTATTCATGACCTATTCGATCGATCGCGGCTTCAATACTGGAATTGATTATTTCAACGATAAGTACCAACAAACAAGTAGCCAACAGTAATGCTTTTTCCACACCACCTTCACCAAAATACAATGCCAGTGGCATCAATATGACTGCGCCTGCCAACTCCTGCCGAAAGGCAGCTTCGTTTTTCCAGCAAGCCCGCAAACCTTTGTAGGAATAACCACAAGCGGAAATTAAACGGGTAATGCCGGTCTCGCCTGGTTTAGCCATTAAAAAAATAACTCCTGTAGCTTGGCACCTGGATTGGTTGCCCGCATAAAAGATTCTCCTACCAGAAATCCATATACACCATGGCTGATCATGTCATCCACATCGCCGCGAGCAAGAATCCCGCTTTCAGTAACAACTGCTGTAGCCGGGGGAATTTCTGCCAGTAAATTGTAAGTAACATTCAGGTTGGTTTTGAAAGTTTTCAAATCGCGATTGTTAATGCCAATGAGCGCTGGTTTAAGTTCCAAGGCTTGTTGCAGCTCAGTCTT
>CAIMTR010000021.1 GCA_903844415.1 uncultured Gammaproteobacteria bacterium | reverse complement strand
GCATGATGGTAGTGCCAGATTTTTGCATGGCATTTAATAATTCGTGGTTACGCGATTCCCACTCGGCTGCATCTGCGGCTAGAGGCGACCACTCGCCAGCGCAATTGCCGTTCTTGCTGGCCAACCACCAAGTTGGACACACCCACAGTCGCCGACCAAAACACATAGGTTTGAAATCGTCCAGCCAGGCGCGCACCCAGTTTTGTTCGGCAAGTGTACTGATCTGGAGTGTGGGTAAGGGCAGCGGAAACCAGGCTGCAGAAAGTATTTTTTGTAAGTGAGCAGTGTCGGTATCTTCTGTAAACAAGCCGGTTACCGACAGGTTATCCCACAGTGGTGTTTCGCCCACCCCTGGTTCAAACAGCGGCTTATCTTCGGCATCCATCATAGTGACAGATACAGCGCCATTGGCTTCGAGTAGCGCTTCTAATTCGGCGGCTGTAGCTCGAGTGGTGTGAAATTTAAATTCGATCCAGCTCAATGCTTAATACTGCCATGTTTTTGTTTCAGCATCGTTTCTAAATAGTGGATGTTCATGCCGCCGGCACGGAAACCTGGGTCACGCATAATGTCACTCTGCAGGGGTGCGTTGGTTTTGATGCCATCTACTAATAATTCTTCCAAGGCGTTTTGCATACGACCGATAGCAGCATCACGTGTAGGGCCGTGGCTGATCAGCTTGGCGATCAGGGAATCATAATGCGGTGGGACCGAATAACCACTGTAAATATGGGAATCGACCCGAATGCCATTGCCGCCCGGTGCATGAAACATGGTGATTTTGCCGGGGCACGGCAAGAACGTGTAAGGATCTTCGGCGTTGATTCGACATTCGATGGCGTGGCCGGTAAAGACAATGTCTTCTTGCTTTACCGACAGGCCAAAGCCCCCTGCGATTTGTAATTGCTCTTTCACAATGTCGATGCCGGTTATAAGTTCAGTAACGGGATGCTCTACCTGCACTCGGGTATTCATCTCGATAAAGTAAAACTGGCCATCTTGATATAAAAATTCGAGGGTACCGGCGCCACGGTATTTCAAATCTTCGCAAGCTTTGATACAGATTTGCATAATGTTGGCGCGCGCCTTATCTGAAATGCCAGGTGCAGGTGCTTCTTCCACCACTTTCTGATGGCGACGTTGCATTGAGCAATCGCGATCACCCAGACAAATGGCTTTACCTTCACCATCGCCGATCACTTGAATTTCTACATGGCGTGGGTTGTCGAGAAATTTTTCCATGTACACTACGTCACTACCAAAGTAACTGCCGGCTTCCGCTTGCGTAACTTGAATGGACTGCAACAGATTGGCTTCTTCATGTACCACTCGCATACCGCGACCACCACCACCCGCAGCTGCCTTTATCATAATTGGATAACCAATTTTTTTTGCTACTGCCAAGGTGTGTTCTGAGTCACTGGTTACTGGGCCGTTGGAACCGGGTACTGTGGGGACCCCTGCTTTAATCATTACATTAATGGCAGAAACCTTGTCGCCCATGGCGCGAATAGTGTCGGGACGCGGACCTACAAAGATAAAACCGCTGCGCTCTACTTGTTCCGCAAAGTTGGCATTTTCAGACAAAAAACCATAACCAGGATGTACAGCATCGGCACCAGAAATTTCCATGGCACTGATGATGGCGGGAATATTCAAGTAACTTTCAAGTGAACTAGGTGGACCGATACAAACAGATTCATCAGCTAGCCGGACATGCATGAGGTTACGGTCGGCGGTTGAATGCACAGCAACTGTTTTTATTTTCAGCTCCTTGCAAGCCCTGAGAATACGTAGGGCAATTTCCCCGCGATTGGCGATTAATACTTTTTCCAGCATAAAGAAAGGTTGCTCTTGGGTGGTTTAGACGATGATTACTAGCGGCTGATCGAATTCAACCGGATGGCCATCTTCGACCAATATGGCTTCAATTACGCCAGCACGGCCGGCTTCAATCTGGTTCATCATTTTCATCGCTTCGATAATACAAATAACATCTGTGGCTTTGACTTGTTTGCCCACTTCAATAAAACGTGGTGAGTTGGGGGAAGGTGAGCTGTAGAAAGTACCGACCATGGGTGACTTGACAGGTAGTCCTTTGTGCCCGGCTGTGGCGCTTACTGCCCCATTTTCTGCTGTGCTCACTGTGGGGTTCGAGGCGAGTACAGGTGCTGCTGTAGGCAGCACATAATGCTGGGGCGGCATAGGTGTATTGGGGTAATTACGGCTGATCCGTACTGATTCTTCACCTTCCTTGATTTCAATTTCGGCAATGTTGGATTCTTCCAATAGCTCAATTAATTTTTTTACTTTTCTAATATCCATGGGTTTCCTATAGCAATAAAAGTATTCAGAAATTCTTAGATCTGGCGTTGCTGTATTTAAAGCTCGCCAGGTATATGGGGGGGCTAAACGACCACTCGGGAGAAGGCCGCTTGTAATGCCAGTTCGTAACCCTGGGCGCCAAGGCCCACGATGCTGCCAACCGCAACTGAAGCCAGGTACGAATGGTGACGAAAAGTTTCGCGCGCATGAATATTGGACAAATGCACTTCAATGAAAGGGATAGAAACACCCAACAACG
>CAIMTR010000020.1 GCA_903844415.1 uncultured Gammaproteobacteria bacterium | reverse complement strand
ATGAACGAGCTTTATTTTTATCTTAGTAAAAAACAGCTGCATATCGATAAAAATGTTTTAGGAATTTAATATGTCGTTGATCCGCCTTGCTGGATGGGCTGGAGAAAATAGGGCTTTACATCCCTTGCTTTTACCAGAAAGCGTAGGCGTTGTGTCTACTAATCAAAAACCGGGTCGTGGGGATCTGCGCCCATGGAAATCGCCACTTAGTACTAATGCTACTGTTCCTTCTGGGCGTACAACAATTTATCGTATGGGATTAGAAGTAGCAAGCGATACAAATTATTGGTTAAGCTGGGTTAATGAAGTACATGCTGTACGAGGCCCAAATGCAATTGACTCAGCAGAGCGCACTTACTTTACAGGTTTTGGTACGCCAAAATGGACCAACACTACTCTTGCGTTATCGGCTGCTCCATATCCTACAGCTTACCGTGAACTAGGAGTTCCTCCACCAACCACTATTCCAGTATTAACTTCTTCTGAACCAAGTGCAATTGCAGCTAGTGCTTTAGTAATTGATCAGTTGTATGAAATTATTACTGTTGGTAATACAGACTGGCTTTCTATTGGCGCAGCAAACGAAGTTGTTATTTCAGGGAATTTAGTAACTGGAACGGTTTATACAGTTAGATCAGTTGGCACAACAAACTTTGCTTTGTTCGGTGCAGTACATCCAGTTGTTGTTGCTGGAGGCTTGGTGACCGGAACCGCCTACACAATTTTAACGCTTGGCAATACAGACTGGGTTCTTTCTGGCGCATCTGCCAATACAGTTGGCATCAGCTTTATAGCCAATTCACTTGATCATGGTATTGGAACCGGCACTGTCACCAAGAATGACCTAACTGGCGTGGTATTTACAGCTATAGCTAATGGTAATGGAACTGGCACTGTAACTAAAAATGATTTAGTTGGTCAAACTTTTGTGGCTACTGCAGTCGGTTCTGGTACAGGAACTGCTAAAGCTACTTCTATAACAACAGAAACAAGGTATTACGTTTACACAACTGTGACAGATATTGGAGAAGAAAGCGCACCATCTTTGCCATCATTGCCAATTACTTTAAAGCAAAATGCAATTGTTACTTTAACAAGTCTTTCAACACCAAGCGGCAGTTATCAAATAAATCGTTACCGAATTTATCGCACTGAAACAGGTTCTAGCACAACTGAGTTTTATTTTTTAAGAGAAATTTCATCTAGTTTAGTAACCACAACTGATGACAATCGCACTTTGGGGGAGGTCCTTCCAACTACTGATTGGATAATGCCTCCAACTGATTTAAATCATTTAACAGGCATGTGGAATGGAATGATGGCTGGAATTAGCGGAAGATCAGTTCGTTTTTGCGAAGCTTATGTTCCTTATGCTTGGCCTATTGCTTATGAAGTTTTAGCAAGTAATACCACTCCTGTAGCATTAGGAACTTTTGGGCAAACATTAGTAATTCTTACTAATGGATCTCCAATTATGGTTAGCGGAGGAACTCCTGATTCAATGGATGAACAGCCAACTTCATTTTTACAATCTTGCATATCAAGTCGATCTGTTGTTAGCGTGGGTCATGGAGTAATTTGGGCATCTCCAGATGGGCTTGCTTATATTGGTCAATCTGGTCCAAGATTGTTAACTGATGGATTAATGCTTAGAGAAGATTGGCAAGCATTAAATCCAAGTTCTATTATTGGATGCATGTTTGAAAGTAGGTATTTTGGATTTTATACAGTAAATAATGTTAAAAAAGGTTTTGTAATTGAGACTAATAATGCTGCAGGAATTTACTTTTTTGACTTTGGTGTAGATGCTGTTTATGTAGATATCTTACAAGATGCTCTTTATATATTAGATGGTGTAAATATTAAAAAATGGGATTTGGGTACAGCTTTAACTGTAACATTTAAAAGCAAATTATTTCGCTCACCAAAACCAACGGGTGGATTTTGTGCTGCAGAAGTAACAGCTGATGCTTATCCTGTAACTTTTAAACTTTATGCTGATGGTGTACTAAAACACACTCAAACAGTAACAAGCTCTGTCCCATTTAGACTTCCAAGTGGGTATAACGCACAAACATCCCAAATTGAAATATCTGGAAATACAGCTATTCAAGGAGTTGCAATAGCTCACTCTATGCTTGAGTTGGCGGCAGCATGACTATAGCTGATCACACACCTAAAGATTTAGGCTCAACTACTAGCCCAAATTTTCTTGAAAAAGTAAAAGAAACTTTAAGTGTTTTACTGGGTAATCGTGGCGATGGAGATAGTCGTGCATTGACTGTACGCGATTTGCAAGACTCTGGTTTATTAGGTTCAACAATTGTAGCAAAAGCGCAAGCTGCTGCATCAAGTGCTAGCTCTAGCAATACCACAACAATTATTAATACAACTGTTGTAAAAGAACCAGATTTAACTCCTCCACCAATGCCTACTGGATTTTCAGTATCTGCATCTATCAGTAATATAGTTGTAACTTGTAATGCACAAGGCTATACCGAAGGTAATGGTCACAGTAAATCTATTTTATATGGAACAACTTATACCAGTGGCTCTTTGCCTGTTTTTTCAAATGCATTGATTCTTACCGAGTTTGCCGGAAGTGTTTTTAGTTATTCTACTAATCCAGCAACTACATGGAGACTTTGGCTTAAATGGATGAGTGTAGACGGTGTGCTTTCTAGCAATCCAGCTGGAGGAATAAACGGTCTAGCAGCAACAACAGGACAAAATGTAACTGCGTTATTAACGGCTCTGTCGGGTCAGATTCGAGCAACTGAATTAGAAGCTGCTTTAGGCACTCGAATTAATCTGGTGGACGGCAATGGCGTTGGTTCAGTAAATGCGCGGGTTGGAGATGAAGCTATTGCTCGGGCAACCGCCATAACTAACGAAGCTACGACTCGGGCAACTGCTATAACTAACGAAGCTACGGCTCGTGGAGCAGCAATTACTACAGAGACTAACGCCCGACAAGCTGCTGATTCATCACTGAGTAGTTCCATAACAACACTTACTGCTTCAGTAGCTACTAATGCAGCGGCAATTTCAACAGAGCAAACTGCAAGGGCCAACGCTGACAGTGCAATTGTTAACACGGCAACTACATTGGCAGCAAGAGTGACCACTGCGGAAGGTGGCATTACAACCAATGCTGCAGCAATTACCACTGAAGCTACTGCCAGAGCCAATGCCGATAGTGCGATTGTTAGCACAGCAACCACGCTTGCTGCGCGTGTAACCACCGCAGAGGGCGGCATTACCGCCAACGCAGCGGCACTCACAACTGAGGCAAGCGCAAGGGCTAGTGCTGATAGCGCAATTGTTAGTACCGCAACTACGTTGGCCGCACGGGTAACAACTGCCGAAGGTGGCATTACTGCCAATGCTGCGGCAATTACAACGGAAGCAAGTGCCAGAGCTAATGCTGACAGTGCAATTGTTAGCACAGCAAATACGTTAGCGGCAAGGGTAACAACTGCCGAAGGCGGGATTGCAACAAATGCAGCAGCGATAACAACTGAAGCAACGGCTAGAGCTAATGCAGACACAGCTGAAACTAATGCAAGAACCACTTTGGCTGCACGAGTAACAACCGCAGAGGGCGGTATTTCAACTAATGCGGCAGCAATTACAACTGAGGCAAGTGCCAGAGCTAGTGCTGATAGTGCAATCACCAGCAACGTCACCACCTTAAGCAGTGCAGTGGGCACGAACACGGCAGCAATTCAAACTGAGGCAACAACTCGGGCTTCAGAAACAGCAGGGCTGTACGCTCAGTACACGGTAAAACTTGATGTTGGCGGTAAAGTAAGCGGCTTTGGGCTGGCCTCTACAAATACCGCAAGTGCCTTTGCAATCAGAGCAGATCGTTTTTACATCTCTCCGCCAGCAACAGGTGGCGGTACGGCCACTGAAATCAGCCCGTTCATTGTCCAAGCCAGCGCCACCACCATCAACGGCGTTAATGTGCCAGCGGGTGTCTACATGGACACGGCTTTCATCAGGGATGGCACGATCACCAACGTCAAAATTGGCAATGCCGCTATTGATGACGCCAAGATCACCGCCTTAAGCGCTTCAAAATTAACAGCCGGAGCCGTATCGGTTGGACAAGATATTTCAAGCTCAAATTATGTGGCTGGCTCAGCCGGGTGGATGATCTCAGGTACGGGTGGTGCAGAGTTTTCTGGCGTGACGGTCAGAGGAAATGTTCAGGCTATTTCCGGCTCAATTGGCGGCAACACCGTTGACTCTTCATCTATTCGAGCAGGTCAATCATCATTGAACACCGGTACTGGGTTTTACCTTGGTTCTAATGGCACGTTTTCAGTCGGACAAGGCGGTGTAAAAGGAATGGTTTGGGATGGCTCAAATATAAATATTGCTAGTCCAGGTTTTACGCTTATCAATGGAGTTGCAAAACTTAGTGGCGAATTAAACATTGGCGCTTTCACAGGGTACGCATGGCCAGCCTCTGGAACTGGCGCTCACATCGGCCCCGGTGGGCTTCTTCTTGGAAATTACTTGGGGGTAAATGGCACAAGTCCCGGTGTCGGAAAATATTTTCAGGTTGCACTTGGCAACACCTTGGGTTCAGAGGCAGCAATCTACACTAACATCCCAGCCTACCTCGCAGACTTGCAGGTCACAACGCTTAAAATTAACAACAATGCCATCACGTACAGCTACACTGGAAGCAGCTACGAAATCACCGTCAATGTTCACCCTCCCAGTACGCTCATGATTATTGGCAAAGCGGTTGTCGTGGGAAGCACCAACATGGGTATAGAACTGTATGGATTTGCCGGCGCTTCTAACAATTGGCCGGGGCCAACCGCGCCAGCCATACTGCTCGACACAACCATTGCAGGTGGCGGCGGAAACTATGTTGGCATAAGTTGCACGGTTGCTGGCGTTTGGACTGCTCCCGTTGGCAGCACATCTTTTACGTTCAAGATGTGGGGAATCGGCTATCCCGAATTAATTACAAATTATCGATTTACTGTACTGGAGGTGCAAAAATGATTTTTCGCGCTTTCGTCAGAATCGTCAACCGCCAGACGGGGGAGATTGGCAGCTACCTGACCACCAACGATCCGGGACCGTTGGCTGACACAAATGACTTTGTGGAAGTGGACCCTGTTCATCAAAACAAGATGACCCCAGACTTGCCAACCAAATACGTCTACCTCAATGGGCAACTCGAAGCTTTGCCGCCAAAGCAGTTTGACTACCAAGTGATGGACTATGTGCAGAAACAGTGGGTGAACCCGCCAGATGAAGCTCAATGGATAGTGGTTCGTCGTACACGTAATCGCCTATTGCTTAACTCAGACTGGACCGACACGGCATCAGCATCAGCCCGACTTGGCTCAGTATTGAATCAGCAATGGCTGACCTACCGTCAAGCGTTGCGAGATGTTACGTTGCAAACAAATCCATTTGCGATTGTTTGGCCGATAGCTCCTTAAAAGCAGCAGTGCTTGCAAGATGGAAATGTTAAGTAAAATGGAAACTAATATTATTAATAATATTGATCCTTATGCATATAGATTGGCAGAATTAAGATCTGAACAAGGGCATCTTATTATTGCAACAAGAATTGATAAGTACATTGAAGAGTTTTTAAAATATCCGGGATTTTCAATTAATTTAAATAAAGTATCTGTTGGCGGTGCAATTATGTGTAATGATACATTTCATATTGCCATTATTCCTGAAGCTCAAGGTTTTGTTGGAAGGCAAATTATTAAAGCAATTGAATGGGGTTTTACGTTTCATAATCCTTTTAAAGCAAATATTTTAAAAACTGGCCTTTCTGTAAAAAAATTAATTGATTTTTTTCCAAACACTTTACTTTATCAAGATAAAGAAACATTTACTTTTAACATTTATTCGAGGGGAAAATAATGTCGTTTGTAAGAAAACTTTTTTTTGGAGATCCACCAGCGGCTCCTGATTACACTCCAATGGCAAATGCTCAAATGGAGGTTGCCAGATTAAATATTGCAGCAGCAAAAGAAACATCTGATGCTCTTGCTGTAGATAGAAAAAGAATGATGGAGTTGACTGAAAAATCAACTGCTCAACAGATGGGTATTGCCCAAAAAGAATCTGATCGTGCAGATAGTTATTATCAAGATTATCAAGCAAACACTCAGCCTATAAATAAAAAAATATCAGATCAAGCCATTAGATTTTCTTCTGCAAATGAGCAAGAGCGTATAGCAAAAGCAGCAAATGCTGATGTTCAAGCTAGTTTTGCGCAAGCTGGAGAACAACAAAATAGAAATTTAGATAGGCGCGGAGTAAATCCAAATTCTGGAAAATTTGCTGCAGCAAATAATGCTTTAATGATTGCACAAGCAGGAGCAAGTGCTGGAGCGGTAAATCAATCTAGAGCAATGGCGGTAGATAGAGGT
>CAIMTR010000019.1 GCA_903844415.1 uncultured Gammaproteobacteria bacterium | reverse complement strand
TGACGGTATATGCCGCGAACTGCTTAAGGTTCCGGCAGAGCGCACAGCAGCACTTATCGCTCGTATCAAAGTTATGTCGCGCCTAGATATTTCTGAGCGTCGTTTGCCACAAGACGGTAAATGTAAACTCAAGATTCGCGGGCAAGCAGTCGAACTGCGTGTTGCTACAGTTCCCACTGTACAGGGCGAGGGGGCGGTTTTACGTATTTTGGCCGCAGGCAGTGCCTTGCCTATGGAAAAATTAAATCTCAGTAAACCCAATTTTGACAATATGGTCGAAATTACCAAACATCCTCACGGCTTGGTTCTGGTAGTAGGGCCTACGGGTTCAGGTAAAACGACTTCTCTGCACGCAGTGCTAGGTTATCTCAACAAACCAGACCGCAAGATATGGACTGCGGAAGATCCGGTGGAGATAACTCAACCTGGTTTGCAACAAGTACAAATGCAGCCAAAGATAGGATTTACTTTTGCCAAAGCCATGCGTGCCTTTTTACGTGCCGACCCAGACATCATTCTCATTGGGGAGATGCGCGACAAGGAAACGGCATCCATTGGCGTGGAAGCCTCCTTAACAGGGCACTTGGTGCTGTCGACCTTGCATACCAACTCGGCTCCCGAAACCATTACCCGTTTGCTCGACTTAGGCTTGGATCCAGTGAATTTCTCCGATGCTCTGTTGGGGGTGCTAGCACAGCGTTTGATCCGAACCCTCTGCTCCAAATGTAAACAACCCTATAAACCCGAACCACAGGAGCTAGAGCATCTGGTCAAACAGTATGGCGAAGATGATTTCAAGACACTAGGAATCAACCTAGATGAAGTGCATTTGATGCGACCAGTGGGGTGCGAGGCGTGTGGCAAATCAGGTTATAAAGGTCGAACCGGTGTGCATGAGTTGTTGAGAGGTACACGTGCAATGCAATCTTTGATCTACAAAAAATCTGATTTGTCCGATATCCGGGTCCAGGCCATCCAGGATGGGATGTGTACCTTGAAACAGGATGGCATTCTGAAGATTTTGATGGGACAAACTGATTATCCCCAGCTGCTGCGCATCATCTCCGAAGACTAACTCTCTGACAATTGCATTTGTTTGTAATCTTGCGTGCAATAAGAGGGGGATAATAAAATTGATACGGTAAATTAATTACAAGAATATGCCGATAATTCCAGTCTCAAATGCATAGCACAACGCCGCCCTTCGGTAATTTATGCACAAAAATAATGGAGGATTGTTTGGTGCTCTAAAATACGATGTTTTCGTTGTTTTTTGATAGAGATGTTTTTAACCGATTGATTTTATTAAAAAAATATATGCTCAAAATTTGAGCGGGTTAATAAAGTATTAAGAATTCTCGGGTAAATTGTTACTTGTGCATAACTTATCCACAAACTTATCCCAAGATTTTGTGGACAACCCGCCCCCCCCTCGCTGATCCGCTTAACTAGGAGCCTTAAGTATTCGATATTTGCAAGCATTCACATTCTGAGAATCACCAGTTTTTTGGGTTCATTGTCTGTGCAAGCCTCAACAAAATTATCAGTAATGTGCTTTCGCTGAAATGACGTTGAATACAACGGTTGCTTAGTGCTTGCTGCGTACCAGGGGCAAGATTACTGATGGTATACTGACTAAGCATTTTCCACTCCTAGGCAAGAACACTACATGTTGGAAATCAATGAAGAAATTCCTTTCCTCTGGCGATTAAGTTCAGACAATGACGAAGGATTTAGTATCGTCTCCATGGTTATTCCTTTCAAAACTGGCTCCGAAAATATTGAACATACCATCCAGACGGATGTGATCAGCTTCAATAGCGAAAATGAAGAAGTAGAGGAGGAAGAAATCCTAGAATGGAATGAAGACGATATCAGTTTGTTTCTCAAATTATTGTCGACGCGTGAAGTGGTAAAGTCCATTGGCAATACTCATACTTTCCGGATTGACCTCAGTGACCCGGAAACCATCGAAATCGTCCACATTGTTGCTGCAGCTGGGTTCGGCATGGCGCTGGCTGTGGACGATCTGCTGGTGAATGATCCTGCCAATGCTGTACATGTGATAGCCGAACATGAAATAGGCTCAAGAGTTACTCTACAAACAGTAGACGGCTACAAACGTGGTGTTGTGGTTGCTAATGAAGAAGAAGAGGTTGTTTGTGTGTTATTAGATCCAATCAAGTTGGATCATTTTTCTGAAATGTCTGATATCCATCCCCACGATCTCGTTGTAGTAAAAACTCATCAGTTGTTACCTGCTCGCTACAGCAGTCAGGCGCCGACAGCTGCCGACACTCTGCATTAGTTACTGCAACACCCCAATCGTTTTTCAGGCAAGTACAGACCCCTACGAGTTAAGTGTTTTCATGACTAATTTTGCAGAAGAAGTAGCAAAGCGGCGTACATTTGCGATCATTTCGCATCCTGATGCGGGCAAAACCACGATAACGGAAAAACTTCTTCTGTACGGACGCGTTATCCAGAAAGCCGGTACCATAAAAGCCAAAAAATCAGATCGTCATGCCACCTCCGACTGGATGACAATGGAGCAAGAGCGTGGTATTTCGATTACCTCCTCGGTGATGCAATTTCCCTATCGTGACCGCATAGTTAATTTGCTGGATACCCCTGGTCACGAAGACTTCTCGGAAGACACTTATCGAGTACTGACTGCTGTGGATTCGGTGTTGATGGTGATAGACGGAGCCAAGGGAGTGGAAGAACGCACCGTTAAACTAATGGAAGTTTGCCGTCTGCGCGATACCCCGATTATTACCTTTGTGAACAAAATGGACCGCGATATAAGGGCTGCTGTGGATGTGCTAGACGAAATCGAAAACGTCCTCAAGATCCAGTGTGCTCCCATTTATTGGCCACTGGGCATGGGTAAGGAATTCAAAGGCATTTATAACCTGTATACCGACACTGTGTACATGTACGAACACGGCCAATCGAACGAAATCCGTATTGTCCAAAAATTAAAAGGCCTGGGGAGTGATGCGGTTACCGATTATTTGGGTGCCTATGCTGATGATTTCCGCGCCGAGATCGAATTGGTTCGCGGCGCCAGTCATACTTTCGACCACGAAGCCTATCTTGCCGGTAAACAATCACCCGTATTTTTTGGCACTGCGCTGGGTAATTTTGGTGTGGAAGAAATGCTCGATAATTTTGTAGAGTGGGCACCATCACCACTGTCACGCCCCACTTTGACACGTGCTGTACAGCCCACAGAGACCACTTTTACTGGATTTATTTTCAAGATTCAGGCCAATATGGATCCTAAACATCGCGACAGAGTTGCATTTATGCGCATCTGTTCAGGTGCGTACGAAAAAGGCTTGTATATGCAACATGTACGTCTTGGTAAAGAAGTTAGGATTAGTGATGCTG
>CAIMTR010000018.1 GCA_903844415.1 uncultured Gammaproteobacteria bacterium | reverse complement strand
TTGCCAGCTATTTTCAGCAAGCTGGTTTAAGTGCTGATGCTTCCCATCCCAATATTACCCTTGGCATAGGCGATGACTGTGCGCTGCTTATGGTAAACGATGGTCACCAAATGGCGGTCTCGATGGACGTCTTGGTAGAAGGCGTACATTTTCCGACGGTTGCAGATGCCAACTTGCTTGCGCGGCGCGCGTTGGCAGTAAATCTCAGTGACCTCGCGGCAATGGGAGCTACACCTTTGGGTTTTATGCTCGGACTTACTTTACCCACCGTGGATGAAAATTGGTTGGCTGCTTTTGGCAAGGGGTTGCGGGTGAGTTCGCAACAATATAAGTGCCCATTGATTGGGGGCAATCTCACTCGGGGACCTTTGCAAATTGCTATACAGGTGCAAGGGCAGGTGCCTACTGGGCTGGCTTTGCTGCGCAGCGGCGCCAAAACCGGTGATGCTGTATACGTGTCTGGCACATGCGGTATGGCGGGTCTTGCACTGGAATGGTTGCAAGGAACTTTGTTGAATCTAAGCCAGCAGCAAACCGAAGTGTTACGTGCTGCCTATTACCTGCCAGAACCACGCTTGGCGCTGGGGCAAGCCTTGCGTGGATTAGCCAGTGCCGCACAGGATGTGTCGGATGGTTTGCTTGCTGACCTCGGTCACATCGCCAGACAGAGTAAGGTAAAAATAGTAATACAAGCGCAGGCAGTGCCGTTGGCTGGTATGCTCACCAGTCTGAAATCCAGCACAGAGGCCCTACAACTAGCCCTGACAGCTGGCGATGACTACGAACTAATTTTTACTGCCCCGGTTGAGTGTCACGAGCGACTAATCATTGCCGCAGCAAGGGTGGGTGTTCCGGTTTCGCGCATCGGTATCGTCCAAGCGGGCAGTGGTGTAGAAGTACTCGATGCCACCGGACATGCCATGCCAATCACTTATAGCGGATACGATCATTTCGGAATCTAGGTATGATCAAAATGACTCACCAGCCACCTCCTTCCGTGTTCCGTAATCCGGTGCATTTTCTGGCCTTTGGATTGGGCAGTGGCACCGCACCAATAGCGCCTGGCACTTTTGGTACTTTGGCTGCGATTCCGTTTTACTTGCTGTTCACATTGTTGCCCCTGCCGTGGTATCTGCTGGTGCTGATCCTTACCTTTGGCATAGGCATTTATCTGTGTGAAACAACCGCCAATGATCTGGGCGTGCACGATCACGGTGGCATTGTGTGGGATGAGTTTGTGGGCTTTTGGATCACCATGTTAGTAGCCCCAGAGGGTTGGTTATGGGTGCTGTTGGGCTTTGCCTTGTTCCGCTTTTTTGACATCGTAAAACCCTTTCCTATCAATTGGTTGGACAAAAATGTCAAAGGTGGGCTCGGCATCATGCTGGACGATGCAGTGGCGGGCGGTTTGGCCTGGCTGTGTCTGCAAGGAGTTGCCCTCGTCATACAGGGTTGACGTTAACAGCTTGCTTGAGCATGGTCTTCTGCTCTATGTGTGGATATAATCTCGCCCCTCTTTTTAGCACCCACCCTTTTTGCCAGCATCGCGTTGGTATCCAAGAGTTGTTATTAGTTCTGGAGTAGTTTCACAGTGCGGGAATATTTGCAGTTTTATATCAATGGCACCTGGGTTGCTCCCATGAGTGTTAAGACTTTGGAGGTGATCGACCCCGCCACAGCTGCGGTTACCGGCCATATCAGTATTGGCAGTGCTGCGGATATCGATAAGGCAGTGCTCAGTGCTGCACAAGCTTTTCCTGCTTGGTCCCGTACTCCCCGCGCTGAACGTCTTGCCATCCTTGCTCGTATAGTCGAAGAATTTACCAAACGTATCCCTGACCTGGGCGATGCCATCACCGAAGAAATGGGCGCGCCCAAATGGCTGGCGCACGGAACACAGGCGGCGATCGGAGTTAATCATTTCAAGACAGCTATCGGTATTCTGGAAAAATTTAAATTTGAAGAAGATCGCGGCACCAGTCGCGTGTTGCGCGAACCGATTGGTGTATGCGGTTTTATCACACCCTGGAACTGGCCCATTCACCAGATCTGCGCCAAAGTGGCGCCGGCGCTTGCCACTGGCTGTACGGTGGTCCTAAAGCCGTCCGAAATTGCCCCATTTTCAGCCCAAATTTTCGCAGAAATCATGCACGCTGCGGGTGTTCCAGCTGGCGTGTTCAACATGGTGCAGGGCGAAGGGCCGGTGGCAGGGCAGGCGTTAGCGGAGCATCCTAAAGTTGACATGATCTCCATTACTGGTTCCACCAGGGCTGGTATTTTAGTGGCGCAAGCTGCTGCTAAGACGGTGAAACGGGTACATCAGGAACTGGGTGGCAAAAGCCCCAATATAATTCTGCACGACGCAGATCTGAAAGCGGCAGTCACTGGTGGTATCAACGGCATCATGATGAACTCCGGACAGTCCTGCCGCGCACCTACACGTATGCTGGTACCCAATAATTTGCTGGATGAAGTGTGTGTAATTGCCAAAACCGTGGCTGAAAGCTGGGCGCCCGGTGATCCGAAACAAGATAGTCGAATGGGGCCGGTTATTTCAGAAGCGCAATGGAACAAGGTACAAAAACTGATTAATAGTGGAGTGGCAGAAGGCGCCAAACTCGTGACAGGTGGCCCCGGCAAACCAGCAGGACTGGAGCAAGGCTACTACGTCAAGCCAACCGTATTCAGGGATGTTAACAACAACATGGAGATCGCCAGAGAGGAAATCTTTGG
>CAIMTR010000017.1 GCA_903844415.1 uncultured Gammaproteobacteria bacterium | reverse complement strand
GCTCCCTTCGACCTGCCTGCTGCACACATCTTTAAAATTGGCGCTGATGGGCAGGTGCACGAGATCGAAGCGATGGGCTTTACCACTGCGTATAACTCACCTACGGGGTGGGAATAGGTGTTCCTGATGCTTTTTTTAAAAACGCGCGCTGGTATCTGGCTGAGTTTTTTAAGGTTTATGCAAGACTGAAAAATATACCGGGTTGCGCAAATCCGGAGTTGCGGTAGGATCGCTTGCGTTTTACCAACATTCTTCAAGGATTCTTTAGGGGAGTTCCCATGGCTTACAGTCGTTTCATACTTTGTGTGACCCTTGGAGCGCTTTTTGCACTGCCTTCCTTAGAGGCAGAACCGCTACCCTCGACCCAACCTGACACGGTTGGACTATCCCAGCAACGACTTGATCGTATTCACACCTTAGTGCAACAGCACATTGACGCGAATGAAATTTCCGGCGCAGTGATGCTAGTCGCCCGCAAAGGGCAAATTGCCTACGTCGATGTTCAGGGCAGTATGGACGTAGACACCAAGCAACCCATGACACGCGACTCCGTGTTCCGAATGGCATCTATGACCAAGCCTGTAATTGGCACAGCAATCATGATGTTGCTTGAAGAGGGCAAAGTTCACCTCAACGACCCTATCTCTCTTTTCATTCCAGAATTCAAGAATCAGCAGACCGCTATCTTGCAAGAAGCAGCCCGGGAAGGAACTCCAATAAAGTTCTATACAGTGCCTGCGGTTCACGACATTACAATTAAGGACTTGCTGACCCATACCTCAGGCCTTTCGAGTGGCCCAATGGGGCAAAGTGTAGTGGCGCAGGAAGGTCGGCGGCGTCCAGAGGACACCTTGGCTACTTATTTGCCGCGTGTTGCCAAGTCACCTCTTGAGTTTCAACCAGGAGCGCGCTGGATGTACAGCGCTTCCGATGGTTTTGATGTACTGGCACGCGTCGTGGAAATTGCTTCGGGGCAACCACTTAATGAGTTTCTCCAACAACGCATCTTCGCCCCCCTTGCTATGACAGAAACCAGCCATTGGCCCACCACTGCGCAAGAGCCGCGCCTGGTAACCGCCTACGCCTTTACTAATGGCGCCATGGTAAAAAATCAAAACTCCATGTCGATGTCTTCTAAGGTATATTTTGCCGGCGGAGGCGGATTAGTGTCGACAGCAGATGATTATGCGAAGTTTGCACAAATGCTTGCCAACGGTGGCGAGTTGAATGGTAAGCGCTTGCTTAGTCCGCGCACGGTACAGTTGATGTCCAGCGTCCATATTCCCGCGACTCTGCCCGGGCGGACTGCAGGTGAAGGTTATGGCTTAAGCGTACGCGTCATCGAAGACGCAATTGCTGGCGGTCATCGCATTTCCGATGGTAGCTTTGGTTGGAGCGGTGCGTATGGAACCCACTTTTGGGTAGACCCTAAAGAAGAGATCATTGCGGTGATGATGATCCAGACACCAATCCGGGACATGCGTCCAGAATTTGAAAATGCGGTGATGCAGGCAATAATTGAGTAAATCGAGGTAATAATTATGAATAAATTTGTAACAGCTTTAAGTGTGATTACCGTTTTTGGTTTTGGCCTAGCATCCGCACAAGACGCAGACCCTGCTTTGGTCGAGCAAGCACGTTTGCTGGCAGAGCCGCGCTCACAAGCTACCTTCGTGCGGCAATGCACTGTTGAGCCTGCGCGTTTTCCGGGCCTTGGCGAAGGTGTGGCTGCAGTGCCAACTAAACTGTTCGACAATTTATATTACGTTGGACGGACTGATGTCGGGGCCTGGGTGATACAGACCTCCGACGGTCTAGTGCTGATTGATACACTTTATACCCCTGAAGATGCCGAACTGATTGTTGCCGGTGGATTGCGCAAACTAGGGCTTGATCCTGCAAATCTTAAAGTGGTTTTCGTAACCCATTTTCACGGCGACCATGCAGGTGGTGTTCCATATTTTCAGAAGCAAGGGGTTCGCGTGATGCTGTCGGAATCCGACTGGAGCCAACTAGGCGGTGCGCCTGATGCAGACAGTATCGCTCATGACGGCGAAGTCATCACAGTTGGCGACACAACTTTTACTGTTGTATTAACGCCGGGCCATACGCCGGGTGCGATCTCTCTGATTTTCCCCGTTTTTGAAAATGGCGAGCAGCACAAGGCCGTTATCATGGAGCTAAGCCCGCGCGGTGGTATCGACGTGCATCGCGAGGCGGTTGCGGGTATCGAACATCTTGCAGAATTTACTGCACGAGAAGGTGTGGATGTTGCACTGCATCCGCACGAAATGATTTTCGATCCGGTTGCACGTGATTTCATATTGTCGGCATCAACACGCACTGCCGGCAGCGCGAACCCACTTGTTATAGGGAAAGAGAGCATGCAACGTTTTGCCAACATGGTAGGCGCATGTTGGAACGCGCGCATTACAACGATGGCGGCGGTGCAGAAGTAAAAAAAAGGGCCTGTTGCTTTCTGCACCAGGCCCAAATTCATTTATTCAATGGAGTGTCGTTAAATTCAAGGGGGTATTGTGCGCTTCTGGATCAGCCACTGGCCGTTTTGCTTCACGATGACATCCTCGTAAACGCCAACACTGGCAACAACAACTCCCCCTCCCGCTGTACTTGTGAGTACCTGCCAATAAGAGCGGTGATGCGCTTCACTATCACTGACAAATTCAATCATGGTGTTAGAGATTGAGTGATAACTTTTGGTTACAGGCCCAGTAGCAGGGGCGCTTGCCCTGCGCTCCTTCGCGGCCGTAATGAATTTTCTGATATCTGCACGCCCATTTAATATGTTGCCCGGAAACGTGAACTGAGCATCCTCAGCAAAGACGCTAACATAACCTTCAACATCCAGCGCATCATAAACGTGCGCATACTTTACGACCAGTTGCTGTATTGCTACGAGATCCCGTGCTCGGGCATCTGTCATGGACTCGGCGGCAAAGCCGTTATGAGGCGAAGTACTAACAATAACCGATACCAAAATTAAACCGAGAATGTATTTAGATAAATTCAACATGAACCTTCCCTCTTTTATTTATAAAAAGAGCAAGAATAGCTGGGGAATTGCTGAACGTCTATTTAAAATTGAACTCTCCTGAAGTGTAAATCAGGATAATTTATTGAGGTCGAGTTTAGGTGCTACCAAGATAAAAGTCTGTCCTGCCCACTAAATGATACGCGCAAACTCTGCCCTGCTTAATTACACACTTCAGGTTTTCAAATTCTCAAATCTCATTTGCGTTAAACTTCCTGTCGATGTTTTCTATTCTTAACGCCAGTGTTATAGAAAGACTAGCCTCTAAATAGAAACACGAGTCAGAACTACGCAAAAAGAAGCTCGTCAGTAAATACTAACGATTCCTTGTTGACATTGATTCTCATTACCATTAATGTTCTCAACAAGCTCTTAACAAACTCATTTGGTTAAACCACCATGTACGTATGCCTTTGCAAAGCTGTTACCGACCGCCAAATCAGGGAGTCTGTAGCTGGTGGTGCCTGCACCTTTGCCGATGTACGCCGCCAACTAGGCGTTGCTACCCAGTGCGGTAAATGCGGGCAGATGGCAAAGTCCATCATTGAAACCACTGTTAAAAAAGCAGCCTTCGAACATGCCGTTTAAATAACTATCCCTCTATAGCCTTTTTCATAGTGCTAAAACAGGTATAAATAGGCTGATTTGCTCACTATGCTTTGACCCACTACCCTCTCAGCCTTGCCTCATTAATGCCCTACTTTTACCAATTGTCCCAAGCCGCGGGCCTTAGCGTTAACGCCTAACATTATTAATTCTATTAATCCATACAAATCAAGTGGTTATAAAACTAGTTCTGGACAACTTTGGGAGTGCCAACCACAATGTCGGCCTTTCCTGATCTTTTGATATTACCGAGGCGTACCCATGAAAGGTGACAAACAAACTATCGCGCATTTGAACCTTATCCTGTCCAACGAGTTGATTGCCATCAACCAGTATTTTTTACACGCTAAGATGTTCAAGAACTGGGGTTTGCAGGAACTTGCCGAGGTCACCCGCCACGAATCTATCGACGAAATGAAACACGCAGACAAACTGATCGACCGCATTCTATTTCTTGAAGGACTACCCAACCTGCAAGAACTTGGCAAACTCAATATTGGTGAAAACACACTTGAAATGCTGGAGTGTGATCTGGCTCTAGAAATGCGCGCCATTCCCGATTTACGTGTAGCCATTGCTCATGCCGAGAGTGTTAGAGACTATGTCAGTAGGGATCTGCTGGACGACATTCTGGCCGCAGAAGAAGAACACGTGGACTGGCTGGAAACTCAACTGTCCTTGATTGAAAGTGTAGGCATACAAAATTATCTGCAAGAAAAAATGGGCTCATCTTCTGCCTCTTAATAAGTTGGAGTTAGCAGTAAATTATTTTTGAGAAAACCCTTGGCAAAGGGCCTTAGTAAAAAAGCAGCCAAGACCCTTCAGGGAAGAATATTGGTAGAACCGCCGAAACAACCAGAACAAAGAATTAAGCATATTTTTAGGCTGTTTCCAGATTTTTCCGCTGACCTAAGTGCCAGCTTTTTCTTGCAATATGGATGATGTCACTGCATATTTGTATTTCATTTTTTAAACCTAAATTCAAACATAAATCCAACCCTTACAGGAGTCTCGCATGAGCGCCAAAGTTTGTCAGAAAGCCCCCAATTTTACTGCTGCTGCAGTAATGCCCAATGGTTCCATTAAAGAAGATTTTTCCCTGTCAGATTATGCTGGCAAACATGTTGTACTGTTTTTCTATCCGCTGGATTTTACTTTTGTATGCCCTTCCGAAATTCTAGCCCACAACAGCCGCGTTGATGCCCTCAAACAACGTGGTGTGCAGATTATTGGTGTTTCTATAGATTCTCAGTTCACCCATGCCGCCTGGCGCAACACCGATGTCAACAATGGTGGTATCGGCCCAATCGCTTTTCCCTTGGTAGCGGATATCAAACACGAGATCGTGCAGGCCTATGGCGTTGAACATCCAGCAGGCGTAGCACTGCGCGGATCGTTTCTGATAGACAAAGACGGCATCATCCAGCACATGGTAATAAACAACCTGCCGCTGGGCCGCAACATCGACGAGATGATTCGTATGGTTGACGCTCTACAATTTACCGAAGAACACGGCGAAGTCTGTCCTGCCGGTTGGAACAAAGGTGATGAAGGTATGAAACCTTCTGCTGCTGGTGTTGCATCCTACCTGGCCAAACACAAAGGCGATTTGTAAGACACGTTTATTCTAGAAAAATTGTCTTACTAACACACAATCGCAGTAACTCTTAGCTGACTATCTCCGGTAGTCAGCTAAGTTCACTCAGGAAAGTCTCATTTGAGCTTACTTAATCATCCACGCCGAATCTGGCTTGATGTTGCTGTTGGCAGCATCCTTAGCAGCATTTTGATAATCGGTAGTCTCTACATCTACCAGCTCAACAATGATGCCCGTGAACTTCAACTCAATAACGCTCTTGCTATGCGCGGTCAAACACTTTCAACCGAACAAGGCTGTGTTGCTTGTCACACCATGGATGGCAGTTTAGGGATTGGACCTAGTTGGCAAGGCATGTTTGGACGTACCGAAACTTTGCTCAGCGGCAAGACAATAGTGGTAGATGAAAACTATTTCAGAGAATCGGTAAAGGATCCAAGCCGAAAAGTAGTACAGGGTTTCCCTAACGTGATGCTGCCCTATTTTCTGGAAGAAGATGAGATTGTTGCATTAGTAGAATTTGCCAAACAGTTGGCAGTGCCAGTAATTGAATAACGTATAGATTGTCTTAGCCAAACTTTGCGCCAGCGTAAATAACCAAAAATCACAATCACCAGATACAAACCAAATAACAGCGCCGTTAGATACAGCTCCTTGTCTAAATACAAATACAGGGCAATGGAATCTAGTAATAACCAGTACAACCAGTTTTCCAGCACTTTACGAACTACCAGAAAGGTTGTGATCACACTGCCCCAAGTAGTGAATGAATCGACAAAAGGCCAGTCTGCAGCTGTATAAGTGTGTAGCAACCAACCATTAACCAACGCGAGCACAACTATCAAAGCCACTAACAGTCCATGTTGCCACCACAACAATGTGACGATGCTCACTCCGTTGTGTTGACTGCCACCTCGTTGCCATTGCTGCCAGCCTAGGTATGCCATCACCATGTAAAAGACATTGAGACCTGATTCCATAAACAGATTCACATCCCAAAAAATCAGTACGTACAGCGCTGAACTTAGCAAAGCACACAACCAGCACCACGCATTTTCAAAAGTAGCCAACAAAAGATAAGCCAGCGCCAGCACCACAGCCAGCCCCTCTAGAGTAAAAATTGTTTGCATAAATTGTGACATCAGGTGTTCAACTCAGGATGTTGCAAGCGTTGACTTGCGTCTATATAGAAAATTCATCACAACTCCCACTACTACCATCACCATGCCAGCATACGTCAACAGGTTATAACTTTCAGAAAACAGCAGCATTCCAAAAATTATGGCAAATATAATTTCAGCGTAATTGATAATCGCCACTTGGGATATCGCCGCTACTTGATATGCGCGAGTCATAAAATATTGCCCAAACTGGGTAGTAAGTCCAAGTAGAAGCAAATACAACCATTCCTCGCCTTGGGGCTGCACCCAAAACAAAGCCGACCAAATGGCAGTAATGGGGAGACACACCAGAGGAAAATAAAAAATAATAACTAGCGGATGTTCGCTACTGCCAAGTTTGCGTACACAATTGTAGGCAATGCCCATGGTAAATGAAGTAGTAATACCCAATAACAAATGCCAGCCGCTGATACGATAATCAAATCCCTGAATCATCAAGACACCTATAAAACTGAGGCCGAAAAATGCCAGATGTAGCGGCGTCACTTTTTCGCGTACAAACCAAACCCCGATCAATGTAGTAAAAATGGGTGACAAGTGGGTAAGTGTTGTTGCCGCAGCCAAAGGAATTGCCTGCACCAAAAAATAACCCTGCACCAAAGACAGGGTACCAGCGCAACCACGCACCACCAGCAATTTTTTGTTTTTGCCCCAAGGTGAAATTTTTGCACTGCTAATGCCATAAAAACATAAAGCTGACGAAATGACTGCCCGAAAAAAAATTATTTGCAGTACAGGAATGCCTGGCAGTAGTTTTACCAACACTGCCATCAGCGCGAAGAAAAACGTGGCCAATAACATGCAGAACATGCCAAAGATTTGAGGAGCCATAAAAACTTTATTCAAGCGCACATCCGAAAATCATGATTTTTTTGAGAGCAAGTAAGCGGCACATGGAGAACCTCAGTTTACTCGCTGCACATGAGAATTCGAGTAGAATGCTAACGCGGCTGTCGCGTAAAAATACGCAAGCTGGAAATACTTTCAATAAAAAAGCCCGTGGTTGGTTGAACCCGGGCTTAGTTTTTCAAGCAACCTGATTTTCAGAAAAATTCAGGACAAAGTAGCTGCAATCGCACGTTTGGCAGCAGATTCGTTCAGCAGTTTTTTAAGTTCGCCAGCATCAAACATCTCGGTCATGATGTCACAACCGCCAACCAATTCTCCGTCTACAAACAACTGCGGGAAGGTTGGCCATTCGGACACTTTAGGCAGGTTGGCACGAATTTCAGGATTGCTGAGGATATCAACATAAGCAAACTTTTCGCCACAGGCCATCAACATTTGGGTAGCGCGTGAGGAAAACCCGCATTGCGGTGCATTGGGGTTGCCTTTCATGTAAAGAATGATCGGGTTGTTCTTTATTTGGTCTTTGATGGTAGTTTCAATAGTCATTGTCATGGCCTGCTTGGGTGAATTTTATCTCGAAAAATGTTCGAATATGGGCACCAGCATTAGGTGGATACCTATTCAAACTTTTATATTGGGGCATTGTAGCCAATTTCCAGCTGCAACGCAGTCTCAGCCTTTATGCGATTATCAGCTTTTAATCAAAGCCCAATTTCATTAATATCTCGCACTGTCGGGCGGCTTTGGCTGCCCGTTTTCGTTGTAGGACGACTAAAACCTGGCAATGACTCAATTTAAGTCAGGCAGCGAGTTAACAAGCATACTCAGCGCAGGGTTTAGGTAGCAGTAAACCGTTCAATTTCTTCGCGCTGACATTTATTTGTGTTGCCTACACAAGCCTCGGCCAACCGGAGAAATATCATGACTGCAGCCAATGCCATCATGCAAACCTATAACAGACAAGCACTTGCCTTTGTGCGTGGTGAAGGTTGTTATCTTTTGGATAGTGAGGGTCGGCGCTATCTAGATGCTGTTGCTGGAGTTGCAGTAAATTCATTGGGGCATTCTCACCCAGGATTTATTTCAGCCATCCGTGACCAAGTCGGAACACTTGTCCACACATCCAATCTTTATGATGTACCTTTGCAAAATACACTGGGCGCATTACTGTGTGAAAAGTCCGGCATGCAACAGGCATTTTTCTGCAATTCTGGCGCTGAAAGTATCGAAGCAGCAATTAAACTGGCGCGTCGTTTTGGCTTTAACAAAGGCATCAAGTTGCCAACCATCCTAGTGATGGAAGGTGCTTTTCACGGCCGCACTATGGGCGCACTGACTGCCACCCATAGCAGCACTTATCAGGAAGGATTTTCACCTCTGCTCGATGGTTTTCTCCGGATACCCTACAACGATGTCGCTGCAGTAAAAGCTGCAATTGCAGACAATCCAAACCTCGTTGCAATTCTAGTTGAGCCTGTACAAGGCGAAAGCGGCATTCGTATTCCTGCACCCACTTATCTGAACGAATTACGGCGCCTCTGTGACACACACGATATGTTACTGATGCTTGACGAAGTACAAACCGGCAACGGCCGTACTGGCAACTGGTTTGCGTGTCAGCACAACTCTATCGTGCCCGACGTGTTAGCCACAGCTAAAGGCTTGGGCAATGGCTTTCCAATTGGCGCCTGCCTGGCAGCCGGTAAAGCCGCCCACATTTTTCAAGCGGGATTGCATGGATCTACTTTCGGCGGTAGCCCCTTGGCGTGTGCTGCGGGTTTGGCGGTATATAAAGCCCTGCAAGACGAAAATCTATGCGCAAACGCAAGCAGCATGGGTAACTATCTCTTGCAGGGTTTGCAACAAGCACTGCAGGGCTGCACGGGTGTTGTAGAAATTCGTGGTCTGGGCCTGATGATCGGGGTGGAACTTGATCAACCGTGTTCGAAGCTAAGAGACAAAGCCCGTACTTTAGGTTTATTGGTGAATATTGCAGGCGGAAATGTCATCCGACTGGTGCCGCCGCTAATACTCAACAAGCAAGACGCAGATTGTATTATTACCGTAGTAAATGCAGTGGTAAGGGAGTTTTATCATGGCCGTTAGACATTTTTTAACCTTGCTCGATTTAGAAAAAGCTGAACTACTGGTTTTGCTAAAGCGCGCCAGCGAATTAAAAATCAAGCAAAAAAATCACGAGCCTCACACTGTTTTACTGAACCGTACGCTGGCAATGATTTTTGAAAAATCTTCTACTCGTACTCGGGTATCTTTTGAAACAGCAATGACGCAGCTGGGTGGTGCCTCAATTTTTCTCTCCCCTGCCGACTCGCAGTTGGGACGCGGCGAACCCATTGAAGATACAGCTCGTGTTTTGTCGCGCATGGTGGATTGCATTATGGTGCGCACCTTTGCCCATTCAAAAATAGAACGTATGGCTCAATACTCAAGCGTCCCGGTAATAAACGCATTGACTGACGATCATCATCCATGCCAATTACTGGCCGACTTGCAAACATATTACGAACATCGCGGCAGTATCAGCGGAAAAACTGTGTGTTGGGTGGGCGACGGCAACAACATGTGCAACTCCTTTATTCACGCAGCCGCCTTACTTGATTTCGAATTGGTGGTTGCCTGCCCTACAGGTTTTGAACCAATGGAAAGTTTACTTAAGCAACACCACCAACATGTACGGATAGAACGTGACCCTGCACTCGCAGCGCTTAACGCTGCACTGGTCGTGACCGATGTGTGGGCATCGATGGGTCAGGAAGCAGAACAACACAAACGTAAACAGGCTTTTGCTTCTTATCAGGTAAATACTGACTTGATGGCACTGGCGGCAAGTGATGCCCTCTTCATGCATTGCCTGCCGGCACATCGTGGCGAAGAAGTCAGCAATGAAGTAATGGAAAATCCTGCCTCAGTTGTTTGGGATGAAGCTGAAAACCGTCTGCATGCCCAAAAAGCCCTATTGGAATTTTTGTTATGCAACTGATTGCGGTCAATGCTGCAAGCAACACTTGCACCAAGACAGTAGACTGAGCACGATACGACCATGAAAAATTTACTCAGCGTCTCTGCCATCACCTGTCGTTACGGGCAGCACGAAATATTCAGCGAACTGAGTTTTGATGTGGCCGAAGGCAGTATCGCTTGTTTGCTTGGCCCAAGTGGTTGTGGCAAAACCACAGCGTTACGAGCCATCGCTGGGTTTGAACCAATCGTAACCGGTGCCATCGAGCTCAATGGCCGAACCCTCAGCACACCATCCCATACACTACCCCCTGAACAACGACAGGTGGGCATGGTGTTCCAAGACTACGCGCTGTTCCCGCACCTTCAGGTAGCGGCCAATATTGCCTTTGGCTTGCAGCACCACACAAGCGCGTCGCGCCAGCAGATTACCGCACAATTACTGGCGTTGATTCGTATGGAAGATATGGGTAAAGCCTATCCGCATCAGTTGTCCGGTGGCCAGCAACAGCGTGTAGCACTGGCGCGAGCCTTAGCCCCCAAACCCAAGCTACTCTTGCTCGACGAACCTTTTTCCAATCTGGATACCGAATTACGCCGGTCCTTAAGCTTGGAAGTACGCGACATTCTGCGCCAAAGCGGCACCACCGCCATACTGGTGACCCATGACCAAACAGAGGCCTTCAACGTGGCCGATGTGATTGGGGTTATGGCTGCTGGCAAACTCTGGCAATGGGGTAATGCGCGTGAGCTTTATCACACCCCCGCTTCTCCCTTTGTGGCAGCGTTCGTTGCCAATGGTCAGTTTATTGTCGGGCGGATGCTCACTGCCAACACTGTCGCAACTGCGTTTGGAGAAATCGAAGTGGAGCCGCCTGCTGCCAGCACTGTGGCTGCAGTAGAAGTAGACCTATTGTTACGTCCAGGCAATATCGTGTATGACATAACCGGCGCCTGTGAAGCCCGCATCAGCGGCCAGCAGTTCAATGGCGCCATCACGCTCACGTCTTTGCAACTAGCGGACGGCACTAAGTTGATCAGTCAGGACGTCAATCTAGCCGATATGGCTGAAAACACACTAGTCAGACTGTCTCTGCTGCCCCTGCATCTACGGGTATTCCCGCGTTGTTAAACGGATAATTTATCAAATTTAGTATATTGCCGTCGTCAGCTCTAACCCCCTCTGCAAGCCCCTCTTTACCGCTCTGTTTTGCCCCCAAAGGGACAACTTTTGTCCCTTTTTTGCACCAGAATGATGCGATCTGGGTTATACCCTGCAACCCTAGTCCTATACACATCTTATCCACATTCAATTAACAGCAAATTTTGCTTGCCTACATTTTTTACCCCCTGATATAGTGTTTACCAGAACAAAAAAAACTATATCTTGTGCTTAGCTCCTTAATCCTGTTTATATAACGGGTATGAGTTCCAGCTGATTCCGGCTCAAAAAAAACAGTAGAAAGTGCCGAAATTTGTAAGATTGACCAGCAATTTAAAACAAGAAACAAATACGGGAAAAAGCAACACCAGGGCAACACAATAAAAACAATAGCATAGGCACAAATATTGCAAGAACTGCCTCACAAGGACAACATCCCGGAGCTAACGCAATGCAAACAAAAATTGAACAATTAAGTCCAGCTAGCGCTGTCACTAGCAGCCAGCCACCCACCATTGACGAAAACTTCACTACCATGGCACCAGGCCAGTTAAGAGTGATCAAACGTAATGGGTCCGTGGTCGGCTATGACGATTCCAAGATCATTATTGCTATCACCAAGGCCTATCTGGCCGTGGAAGGCGGCAACGCAGCAGCATCTACTCGTGTGCATGAAACAGTTGCGCGCCTAGCCGAAGACATCGGCAATACCTTTCGTCGTCGTATGCCCTCTGGCGGCAGCATCCACATTGAAGAAATTCAAGATCAGGTCGAACTGATCCTAATGCGCACGGGTGAACACAAAGTAGCGCGCAGTTATGTGATCTACCGTAACGAACATGCTAGAGATCGCGAGCAGCAACAGAAACACCAGCAAACACCAGCCGTTTCCAGCCGCCCAGATTTGCTGGTTACCCTGCCCGACGGTACTACGTGTGCCCTCGACACGGCTCGACTGCGCACCATCATCACCGAAGCATGTGAAGGACTGGAAGGTGTAACCGGCGACAAAATCTACGAAGAAACCCTGAAAAACCTTTACTCCGGGGTCAATATTAAAGACGTCCAGATATCCCTGGTCATGACTGCCCGCACCCTGGTGGAACAAGATCCAAATTACACCTACGTGGCAGCACGTCTATTGCTCGACACTCTCCGCAGCGAAGCCCTGACTTTTCTGGGTGTGGCGCAAAACGCTACCCAGTCTGAAATGCATTACCGCTATGCCGCCTCCTTGCGACCTTACATCGAAAAAGGCGTGGCACTGGAATTACTGTCGCCGGAGTTGCTCAATTTCGACCTAGCTCGTCTCAGTGAAGCTTTGAAGGCCGAGCGCGATGACGTGTTTACTTATCTAGGCCTGCAAACCTTATACGATCGTTATTTTATTCATAGCGAAGGTATAAGGTTCGAACTGCCCCAGATTTTCTTCATGCGCGTGGCAATGGGTCTAGCCATCAACGAAGAACAGCGCGAAACTCGCGCCATCGAGTTTTACAATCTGCTGTCAAGCTTTGACTACATGGTATCTACCCCACAGCTGTTTAATTCCGGGACTATGCGGCCACAATTGTCGTCCTGCTTTTTGACTACAGTGCCCGATGATCTGAGTGGCATTTACCACGCGATTCATGACAATGCCATGTTGTCCAAATGGGCCGGCGGTTTAGGTAATGACTGGACACCTGTACGCGCCTTGGGTGCTTATATCAAAGGCACCAATGGCAAATCACAGGGCGTGGTACCTTTCCTGAAAGTCGTCAACGATACCGCAGTAGCCGTGAATCAAGGCGGCAAACGCAAAGGGGCAGTGTGTTCATATCTAGAAACCTGGCATCTCGACATAGAGGAATTTCTGGAGCTGCGCAAAAATACTGGCGATGATCGCCGCCGCGCCCACGACATGAATACCGCCAACTGGGTGCCCGATTTGTTCATGAAACGGGTATTTGAAGACGGAAAATGGACCTTGTTTTCCCCTAATGAAGTGCCCGATTTGCACGACATATACGGCAAGGCATTTGAGGATCGTTATAACCATTACGAACAATTGGCCAAAGAAGGCAAGATCTACGTACACAAAGTGGTACAGGCCAAAGACCTGTGGCGCAAGATGCTGTCGATGCTGTTTGAAACCGGACATCCGTGGATCACATTCAAAGACAGCTGCAACATCCGCTCTCCGCAACAACATATGGGAGCTGTACATTCGTCCAATCTTTGTACCGAGATCACACTCAACACCAGTAAAGACGAAATTGCTGTCTGTAACCTAGGCTCCATCAATCTAGTACGGCATGTTGGCGCCAAGGGCTTGGATCGCGAGAAACTGAAACAGACCATACATACCGCCGTGCGTATGCTCGATAACGTGATCGACATCAACTACTACTCAGTGCCCCAGGCACGTACTTCCAATATGCGGCATCGGCCGATAGGTCTCGGCATTATGGGTTTCCAGGATGCTTTGCACGTGCAAAAAATCCCGTACGCTTCAGATGCCGCGGTGCAATTTGCTGATCGGTCTATGGAAGTTATTAGTTACTTCGCGATTGAAGCCTCCACCATGCTGGCGGAAGAACGCGGAACTTACGAATCGTACCAGGGCTCGTTGTGGCAACAGGGCATTTTGCCAATTGATTCATTGCAAACACTGCGTGACGAACGAGGTGCCCAATATCTGGAAGTAGATACTTCTGCAACATTGGACTGGGTGCCACTGCGACAGCGTGTTGCCGCCAAAGGTATGCGTAATTCCAATGTGATGGCGATTGCTCCTACCGCAACTATTGCTAACATCTGCGGCGTATCCCAATCGATCGAGCCGACCTATCAGAATCTCTATGTGAAATCGAATCTGTCCGGCGAATTCACCGTGGTCAATCCTTATCTGATTCGCGACCTGAAAGCACAAGGTTTGTGGGACAGCGTGATGCTCAATGATCTTAAATACTACGATGGCAGTGTGCAGAAAATTGATCGCATCCCAGATGCCTTGAAAGTGTTGTACGCCACTTCGTTTGAGATCCCACCACAATGGTTGGTAGAAGCCGCCAGCCGCAGGCAGAAATGGATCGATCAGGCACAGTCACTCAACCTTTATATCGCCGATGCCAACGGCAAAAAGCTAGATGTGACCTATCGTATGGCTTGGTTGCGCGGTCTCAAAACCACCTATTACCTGCGTGCGTTATCGGCCACCAGCACTGAGAAATCTACCGTGGCGGCCGGCAAGTTAAATGCAGTATCAGCACAAATGCTGGCACCGGCAATCGACACCGCAGCAGAACCAAAGGCATGTTTGATCGACAATCCCGAGTGTGAGGCTTGTCAGTAACAGTTATCTATAAAAGTGCACAGACCACGTAAGATCTTTGTTAAAGCGTGTTGCGTGTAAGCAAACCAAACAAGAGTATGGAGGAGTTATGCTGTCTTGGGATGAATTCAACAAGGAAGAAAGTGCGCCTAGTGTGCCTGTTGTAGCGCAATTAGCAGCGCAATTAACTGCGCAGTTAGCTGCACAAATAGCCACACACACCTCAGCTATACTCGCTGAAAAAGCCGTCGAACTGGGTGCTGTACCGGCACCTGCGGTTGCGATAACAGCCAGCCCTATTTCAACCGTGCTTCCCACTGGTACTTTGGCGCGTACTTCTGCAGCAGAAGGTAATGTACATCCAGTAGAGCTAGCCCTGCGTGCTGTGGCCGCCATCGACCCTAGCATCGGTGCCGCTGAACTAGCCGGTGCCGCCGAGCGGGTTACTGTCGACCAGAAAGCCATGATCAACTGCCGCGCCGACCTCAACCAGTTAGTACCTTTCAAATACGACTGGGCCTGGCAAAAATATCTGGATGGCTGTGCCAATCACTGGATGCCGCAGGAAGTCAACATGAATGCTGACATCGCGCTATGGAAAAGGGAAGGCGGCCTGACAGCCGACGAACGTACTATTGTCAAACGGAACCTTGGCTTTTTCTCGACTGCCGATTCGCTAGTTGCCAACAATCTGGTGCTGGCCATCTATCGTTTAATCACCAATCCAGAATGTCGACAGTACATTCTGCGACAGGCTTTTGAAGAAGCCATCCATACCCATGCCTATCAGTACTGTATCGAATCGCTTGGCATGGACGCGGGTGAAATATTCAACATGTATCACGAAGTACCATCGGTAGCGAAAAAAGCGTCCTGGGGTCTGAAATACACTCACGACATTTGCGACCCAAATTTTACCTCTGGCACACTGGAAACCGACCAACAACTGCTGCGCAACCTCATTGCATTTTATTGCTGTATTGAAGGAATTTTCTTCTACTGCGGCTTTACACAGATTTTGTCTATGGGCCGCCGCAACAAAATGACAGGCACCTCCGAACAGTTCCAGTACATTTTGCGCGATGAGTCCATGCATCTCAATTTCGGCATAGACATGATCAACCAGATCAAACTAGAAAATCCGCAGTTGTGGAACGAGAGCATGAAGCAACAATCCACACAAATGATTCTGGAAGCCACCCAACTAGAAATTGAATATGCCCGCGACACCATGCCACGCGGCGTACTCGGCATGAACGCCGCGATGATGGAAGAATACCTGCAGTTCATCGCCAACCGTCGTCTGATCCAAATTGGTCTCAAGGAACAATATCCTGGCGCCCAAAATCCTTTTCCCTGGATGAGCGAGATTATGGATTTACGCAAAGAAAAGAATTTCTTTGAGACCCGCGTGATCGAATATCAAACCGGTGGCGCGTTAACCTGGGAATGACAGCGGCTCAATGCCACTTATAGTCCCGGGGTCAGAGCTCGGCTGCGCCTCGGTCTGACTCCTTCCTTAACAATGAGGTGACCCCATGGCCGACAAACAAGAAGTAGAAAAGAACTCTGAGCAGACCTTGATGACTTTGGAGCAGTTGAGCCAAACTCTCGAAGTCATGACACACGTCGTCGACCGCCTGAAAACCCACCTGACCCGGCAAATGTCCCTCAATGCGGAACTGTTCCACGACGAAGAAAAACTGCGCAAGGCAGAAGCCGAGCAACGCGCGGAATCCGTGAAGAAGCTACAACAGGAGAGCTTTGTGGTGGAGATTACGCAAAGAGATATGGAGGAAGGGACCAAAGGGAAGAAGGTGGTGCATTAAGATTTTTATGTCTTCGGTTGCGAATAAATTGCTTTCTTCTCACAAAACTTCACAGTGCTGCCTGCCAAACCCGAGCCTGTGTAGCGCGCCTTTCTCGATCCAGACGCCCTGGCGAAATTGGTGGGGCCGGAGTTGAGTTCCAGCACAGCATCGGCCACGATGATCTCGCGTAAGTGTCATTGTTAATTTCCCCAATCCCCTTTACACCCTTTATACTGGCAGCTCTCGTCACTTGCCTACCAGAGATACCCACATGCACCAGTCCGGCTACTACCCTCTTCCGCGTCTGCTCCTGTCTGTTGCATTAGCATTGCTGCTGACCACACATGCTGCTACTGCTGCCGAGCCCTCCCCAGCCCCGCGTAATGCTGAAGGTCGTGTATTCATTAGCAACGCACCTGGACAGCCGATGGGGCTGTGGGTACCGGATTACAGCACTGGCATACCCTTCTTCAATGTGGAGGAGATTGCCTTCAAACCTTGGGCCAAAGGCTTGTTCGATGCGCGCCAGACCCACGACCTCGAACCCCATGCACGCTGCAAGCCCTCGGGTGCCATGCGGCAATTGCTGACGCCTTATGGTGTGGAAATACTCGAAATCACCAGTCTGCAGCGCTTGTTCATATTCGATATCGGTGGGCCACACACCTACCGGGAAGTGTTTATGGATGGCCGTACTCATCCGCAAGACTTTGAACCGACCAATTACGGGCACAATATTGGCTGGTGGGACGGTGATACGCTGGTGATTGATTCAGTCGGCTATAACACCGACTTCTGGTTTGAACGTATGGGGCTGCCGCATACCGAAGCGGTGCATGTGACGGAGTATTTCAGCAGACCCGACCAGAACACGCTGGCCTATCGTTTTGTGATGGAGGATCCCCAGACCTATGAGCGCCCCCTCGAAGGCAGGCTCCAGCTCAATTGGCACGAAGGTGAGGAACTATTCGAGTACCAATGCCAGCAGTCGAACTACGCGCCGGACCTGATGGTCAACGACCAGCAGCAGGCCATTGGCAGGACCAGTACGATTGTCCCCTGAGCGTCGCTGCCCCGCACATTTGCAGCACTTGTCGTTGTGTCTAGGTGCGTTTGAGGTGCAGGGCTGCCCCGGTTTATGCAGCAAGCGCCGGGGTTAATACGTGCATGCTTATGGCTGCTCGGCAATTGCCTTCATGTTCTTGAGCGCAGTTTCAAACGAAGCACGGCGGCGGGCGACATCAGCATCTTTGGCGGCCTGATCAGCTTTATCCGATTCATCCAACATCAGTGTGTAGAGTAATTTTGAGGTTGTCGCAGTAACTGGTACAGCCTCCATGAAGCCGTGATAGAGATTATAGAACTGGCCATCCACAACGGGCTGTGTGTAACCGTATGAAAGAGCAGTTTTTGCAACAAGTATTTCATTGATACGACCACCAGCCAACGCACGCACAGTACCCATCTCGCCTGTACCAGATGTAATTGCACAGTCCAGCTTGAGCCACTCACTGATATCGCAATATTTGCCCACCTTGGCCCAAACTTCGTCAGCCGGTTTGGCAACATCAATTTCCATTGCGATGGTCACGTATTCAGGAGCTGCAACGATGGTAGTAGCACCGACCATCATGGCTAGTGCAAGTAAAACAGGTGAAAATTTTTGCATAGTAGTCTCCTCCGATGGAGTTGATTGAAAAGTGGATAGAAATTTTGCCTGCACTTTTTACCAGATTCGGGTGCTGGCGCGACAGTTGTTTTTTTGCCCATTTAAAGCTTGATGGTAGACTCCCGTGCAGGAGGATATTTCATGATCACATTACTGCGTTATTCCCTGCTTGCAGGTTTCTTTTTAGGGCTGCCCGGATTTGCAGCAGAAGCTGTAATGCCTCCGGCAACGCCAGTGGTGACACCGGCTCCGGTTACACCTGCCCTACCGACTATTGCAGTCACTCTCAACGGCCGTATCGAGCAAGTGACTATCGACAACATCAACAATCCTCTGGTGGTGATCAGCACTACAGCCGGTGACATGTTGCTGGAGTTGTTCCCCGCAGAAGCACCCCAAACTGTTGCAAATTTTCTGACTTTGGCCGACGGCACCAAAGCCTTTACAGATCCGGCTACTGGCCAACAAGTCATGCGCCCTTTTTACGATGGCCTAATTTTTCATCGTGTGATTGCTGGCTTCATGATTCAGGGCGGCAGTCCTACTGGCTTGGGTGATGGCACACCCGGTTATGAATTTGCAGATGAAATCAGTGCGGTAAGTCTCGGCCTCGACAAAATGCTGGTGCTGGACGAACAAGGTATGCCAAATCCGATTTTGGGCGTTCGCAGCCAGCAAGATTTTCAGGTGCGGGTATTGCAACCGCTCTACCAAAAACTAGGTATCACCAGCAAAGAAAGCCTGGAAGCGCGTGTGGCCGAAGTCGATCAACGTTTGCGCACCCTGAATGTAAAAGAAATCTACGAGATGCTGGGGTATCGTTATCTGGATACTTTGCATTCACGCACACCAGTACAAGGTGTGATCGCAATGGCTAACAGCGGCCCCAACAGTAATGGCTCCCAATTTTTCATCACCCTCGCCGATACCGCATGGCTGACGGGAAAACATACCGTGTTTGGAAAAATTCGTGGCGGACTGGCTGTGTTGGATATTATCGGCAAGACTCCGGTAAATACTGAATCCCGTCCGTTACAGGATGTCACCATTAAAACCATCAGGCCTTTGCTGCGCTGATCAATATCCACACACCCTTGGCAGGAAGGCCCCACGCCTGCCTTTAAAATTACTAATGTTGGGTTTTTTAATATACTACTTTACCTAAATGGAGCTCTGTCATGACTGCAATTCGAAAATTGAAACTTGTTAGTGCTTGCGTATTACTGCTATGCGTTGCTGGCCATATTTCTGCGCAAACGCTATTGGCTGGAGAACGCGTCACAACCATCAATGCTATTGATGGTGTTGTGACCGCAGGGTCGCAGTGGTCTTTGCTGTGGGCAGATTTTTTCAGTGCTGACGGCATCACAGCGACTACCGATGGCGGCGTACTATTTGCCCAAGAACAAACTGACAAAATAATTAAACTAAATACTGATGGCCAGCAATTTACTTATCTTGAAAATACCAATGGCGCCGGTTCGATATCAATCGATACACAAGGTCGCTTGTTTTCAGTTCAGCGTACCTGCACCGAACCGTTTAATGATGAATTGGCAGGCTGTAACGAATTGACACGCGTCGTGCAACTGCTGCCTGAATTCAGATTACTCGCCAACAGCTTTGCCAATGGCGGTTCACTGGGTCGTGTCAATGATCTGATTGCCGACAATAATGGTGGTGCATTTTTTACCAGTGGCGGTGCATTTCATGTCAGTGCCAGCGGCGTTGTGTCTGTTGTTGCCAATCAGGACATATCGTCCAATGGCATCATGCTTAATCGCGGCGGTGATGTGCTTTATGTTACCAACGCTACCGAAGTACTGGCTTTTGATGTGGCGAGGGATGGCAGCACTGCCAACCGCCGTGTGTTCGGCAGTTTAAATGGTGACAATGGTGGTGACGGCATGGCCATCGATGCGGAAGGCCGTCTGTATATTACTGCTGCGCTCGGTGTGCATGTATTGTCCGAGCAGGGTAACTATTTGGGACTGATCCCAACACCACGGCGTCCTATAACACTTGCCTTCTCTGGCCCCGACAAAAATATTCTTTACGTACCACAAATGGGTGTGGTGGGTCCCGATGGGAAGGCTTGGACTACACCCGAAGGCATCCGCAATATTGCGATGACAATTTATACCATTCCTATGCTGACACCCGGTTTTGCAGGCCGGCAGAAGTAAACCGCAACCAAATCGACTCCGACACGAATGGTACTGACTTAGTCGGCTTTCAAACCGGCGCTGCACCCGAAAGTGAGGATTCCGATCAACGCCACGCGTTCATTCAGAGCCTCTCAT
>CAIMTR010000016.1 GCA_903844415.1 uncultured Gammaproteobacteria bacterium | reverse complement strand
CTATACCCCGGTTAGCAGGGTTACTTACTCAGTAGAAAACGCCCGTGTTGAGCAACGTACAGACCTAGACAAGCTTATTATTGAGCTTGAAACCAATGGAACAATTGATCCGGAAGAAGCTATTCGTCAAGCGGCTACTATTTTGCAACATCAGTTAAGTGTATTTGTTGATCTGAAAAATAACTCTGTTAAAGAACAGCCAAAACACGAAGATAAAATTGATCCTATTTTGTTGCGACCAGTTGATGATTTAGAGTTAACGGTTAGATCAGCCAATTGTTTGAAAGCAGAGAACATTTATTATATTGGAGATCTTATTCAGCGCACCGAAGTTGAACTGCTGAAAACTCCAAATCTTGGTAAAAAGTCTCTCACCGAAATAAAAGACGTATTGGCTTCCAAAGGTTTGTCATTGGGGCTGCGTCTGGAAAACTGGCCGCCATCCAGTTTAAAAGGTGAAGATCGCACTGTTTGATTTTCGGCATTGGTCGAAAAACAGTAAATTTAAGAATAATTGTTAAATTTATAATTTAATTTAAAGTTGTATACATTAGTACGCTGTATACAAAGATAAACATCAGGAAATATTGTCATGCGTCACCGTCTTAGTGGTCGTAAACTAAACCGAAACAGCTCTCATCGCGATGCGATGTTTCGCAATATGACATCGTCATTGGTTGAACACGAACTCATAAAAACCACACTTGCCAAAGCTAAGGAACTGCGCATGATTGCAGAACCATTGATCACACTCTCCAAAAAAGACAGTGTTGCTAATCGGCGTTTGGTTTTTGATCGTCTGCGCAACAAGGTAACAGTCGGCAAGTTGTTTACTGATATCGGTCCACGTTATAACACACGACCCGGTGGATACATCCGAATAGTGAAATGTGGCTATCGTACCGGTGATAAAGCTCCGATGGCTTATGTTGAGTTGGTTGATCGTCCGACAAATTTCACTAGTGATGTAGCTGGCGACGATTAAGTAATATCAAATTGTAAAAAAGCCGTCTACACGGCTTTTTTTATGACGGAAATTTGTAGTGCTGAATATCTAGGTGTATGTGAATTCAGTTTTGTTTAGTTGAATTTCAATCCGTTTTTTACTTGCCTGATTTACCTATTGATTGCAAAGAGCCTCCTATGACTAAATCATTTCATCCACCCTTGCGAACCCTGATGGGGCCGGGCCCTTCGGATGTGAATCCGCGTGTAACAGCTGCTATTGGTGCCCCTACTATAGGGCATCTTGATCCTGCATTTGTCACACTGATGGATGAAATCAAGCACTTGCTGCAATACACATTTAAAACCAGCAACCGTTTGACTATCCCCATTTCTGCGCCTGGTTCTGCTGGTATGGAAGCTTGTTTTGTAAACCTGCTAGAGCCGGGTGATAAAGCAATAGTCTGCCAAAATGGTGTCTTTGGTGGGCGTATGAAAGAAAACGTAGAGCGCTGTGGTGCAACTGCGATCATGGTGCAAGATGCTTGGGGAGAACCTGTAGATTTACAAAAAGTAGAAGATGCATTTAAGGCG
>CAIMTR010000015.1 GCA_903844415.1 uncultured Gammaproteobacteria bacterium | reverse complement strand
TTGCTTTGTGTTGCTGTCGCTTGTTGTTGGGAGATACACATAAGTGCAAATCCACCCTAGAGGAGTTCAACTAACATGACAGTAAAGCATGCAGAAAAAGGCACTATATCCACACATCAAAAGGTTTTGGCATTTTTAATGTGGCTGGTTTTTTTAAATCAAGCTCAAGCGGCACCGCCTGACGTTTTGTTTCTTTCTCGTGACATCCTCGATATCACACTTACCGCTCCCTTCGGGGAGATAGACCGCGCGCGGGATAAAGACACAGAATATGAAGGAACCTTGCGCTACACCGATAGTAACAACGCGGAAGTTGTACTAGATGTGAAACTACAAGTGCGGGGCAACTATCGATTGCAAGCCAGTGTATGCCGTTATTCACAACTCTGGATAAATATCAAAACCGGCCAGGCTGAAGGTACTTTGTTCGAGCACCAAGACAATCTCAAGCTGGTAGCGCAATGTAAAGATGGCGATCAATACGCCGAATATATTGCAAAGGAAGAACAGGCCTACAGACTTTTCAACAGTGTGTCAGAACTCAGTTTAGTCTCGCGCATGCTCAACGCAACCTACATCGACAGTGAAAATCCGAAAGAACAGCGAACCCATCTGGCATTTTTTGTAGAGCATCAAAAAAGACTAGCCAAGCGTTTTGATTTGGAAAATGTTGAGCTTAACAGCGTCGCAGTTACTGACCTTAAGCCTGACCAGAGCAGCCTCACCTCCTTGTTTATGTTCCTAGTAGGCAATACTGATTATTCCCTTTTCACCGCAACCGAAGGTGAAGAATGTTGCCACAATGCTAAGCTGCTGGTAGACCAGAATGGATCCTATTTTCCAATTCCGTACGACTTTGATGCGTCAGGATTCGTCGATACAAACTATGCAGCGGATCCCGCACCTTCACTAAAAATTTCTAGTAACCGACAGCGCTTATTTCGTGGTTATTGCATACAACAGGCAGAAGTTGCCAGTTCCATTGCAAAAATAGAAGCAGCACGCGAAACAATGCTAGCCATTGTGGCTGACACCACTTTTGTAAAACCAGCTACTGCTAAACGTTCAGCAGAGTACCTGAACAGATTTTTTGAGATTGTCGGTAAAGAAAGTTCCAGAGAAGATCAGATCGTTGAAGCATGCCGGGGCTGATAATTTACAAGGATGAATAATCTGATCAAATCGATTAAAAAATTCCTGGGCAGCAGCCTACTTGGATGGCTGCTGTGTAATCCCATTTGGGTCTTTGCAATCGACGATCAGTGGCAGGATGTGGATCGTATTGTTGCGATAGGGGATATCCATGCTGATTACCCCCACTTTGTCGAAGTGCTCACCAACGCAGGCATCATAAACAAACGTGGCAATTGGATTGCAGGGGCAACACATCTAGTGCAATTAGGTGATGTGCCAGACCGAGGATCTGATACCGTTCTTTGCATAAACTTGTTACGTAAACTGGAGCGTCAGGCCCTCCGTGCTGGGGGCATGGTGCATGCATTGATCGGCAATCACGAAGCAATGAACATATTAGGTGACCTGAGTTATGTTCACCCTAACGATTATAAAGTTTTGCAAAGCAATCAAGCCAGACGTTTGCAGAATGATTATTACCTACAAGTGCGAGAGCAACAGCAACGTACTCAACCTGACCTCGTAACTGGTCCTGAATTTCGTGAATTATGGGAACAAAAATATCCGCTGGGTTTTGTGGAGCACAGAATAGCTTGGTCTGCCAAAGGTGATATAGGCAGTTGGGTGCTCGAACACAATGCGGTGATAAAAATTAATCGCACCCTATTTTTGCACGGTGGCATCAGCCCGGCAGTGTTGGGCAGAACAATGAGTAATATTAACCAACAGGTTCGTAATGAATTACAGGCTGGCGTCTTGACAGGTGAAACAGGGCTGAGCGAATCTGAACAAGGGCCACTCTGGTATCGGGGATTGGCGCAAAATGATGAAGCCAGCGAAGCCCCTCACGTAGAAGCTGTGCTTGCTTTCTATGATGTTGATCGAATTGTCATCGGACACACACCGGGCTTTGGTACCATCATGCCGCGTTTTGGTGGCAAAGTACTGTTAGTTGATTCCGGTATTTCAGATTATTACGGAGCCCATCTTGCTAGTCTGGTGCTTGCAGACAATATGCTGCTGAATATTCAGCGCGGTACAACGCTGAATATTCCTACGGGCGCTACCGATCCGTTGCCTTATTTTCAGGCTGTTGCAACGTTGGAACCTGGTGCCAGCGCATTACAAGAATTGGTGACAAGGATGTTGAATCCGGCTTTACCCATTAAATAATACCGCCTTCGCTTCCAGAAAATCGCTTGCAGTAAAACCTTACTAATTTTTTTAAAAATCCAGATTCATGGTTAGCCCATAACGCTGTGGTTCGCCCCACTGTGTAAAAACCTTTGCTGTATAACCATCACGCGGATCGTTTCCAAAATAAAAACCGTGCACTGCATAATTCTGATTTGTGAGGTTACGACCCCACAACGTCATGCGGATGTTGCTTAAGCTGTAAGTCAGATTGGCGTTGAGAAGTGTATAGGCTTGTGACTGGTTGTCATGACTGGGAGAAAAATAGAAACTGTCGCGGCCTTGGATATTTACATCCAACTCTAGATATGGGCTCAGGTTCCAATCCATCCCTAGAGTGTATTGATGGCGCGGCGCGTAGGCTTGATCACGCCCATCAAGATCTAAGCCTGCTGAATTAATAAAATTATGATACTGCGTGGCAAGTAAACCTAAGCTGCTGTACACCTTGACGAGTGTGCTAGCTTGTACGGCGGCACTGAGTTCCAACCCACTATTGCTGCCAGCCGCAGCATTACCAATATACGTAATAAATTCAGCACTGCCATTCTTGCGCATGCGGACAGTGGAGCTACTGATTTGTACTGCATCACGCTGCATTACAAATAGGGCGGCCTGAGTTTGCAGGCGCTCCGAAAAGAAACCACCCTTAATGCCCAGTTCGTAGTTCCATAACTTTTCGGTGGCATATTCACGTAAATCGGTATCTAGAGAGCCGTCAGTATTGAAGCCACCTGATTTATAACCACGCGCAATAGTCGCGTATATCAAGGAGCCGGCAACAGGATGATAGTTCAATGCAACTCGGCCGCCTGCCAAAGTCTCGGCTGGGGCAAAATTAAGTACATTGCTGTCGTGATAGTCAGCAGAAAAACGTTCGCCGCGAATGCCTGCATCCAGGGACCACTGCTCGTTTAGCTGTGTACTAGTATCGCCATAAATAGCTCGTTTAGTAATTGCATGCTGGCTCGAAAAATTTTCAGGCAAAAAAGTGTAGAGGCGGGTGAGGTCGACATCCTGTTGCAAAGAATAAAGCCCCGCTATCCAACTAGTTCGACCTTGCAACAAGCTACCAGTAGGCTTGGAAAGCAGACGGATTTCAGCAGTGACTGTCTTGTGATTGCGATCATATCGGTCTGTTGACTGGTAACCATCCGGATGAAAATCTATATAGGTCCAGTCTTCATCATAGCTGTATGCAATGGCATTGTTGGCATAAGCAACAGTGCTTTCAATGTTGAAAGCTGGAATGTTGCTGAATGTTAATTTTGCAGTGCCCAGTTTTGAGCGCTGGCTATCCTGACCCGGAGCATCAGATAAAGTAGTACGGGTATTGTCGAGTGAAAATGCATCATAACCATTATCAATGTCGATGAAGGCCGTCGTCAGATCAATAATAAGCGTAGGAGTGGCTAGGTAGCGGATTTTGCCGCGTATAGTTGTTTCGTTACGGCTATTGGTATTTTTATCCAAAAAAAGATTTCTGACAAAACCATCACTTTGCAGTGTTTGTGCGGACATTCGATATTGCAAAGAGTCAGTGGCTGGGCCTGCAAGATAGCCTGCTATGCCTTTGCCTGCATAATTTTCGCTTTGTACTTGTAAGCCTTTGGAAAAAGTTCCAGTTGGATTTTTACTTTGTAAATTAATTAAGCCTGCTAGTGCGTTGGAGCCATAGCGAGTGCCTTGCGGACCCATCAATACTTCAACTTGCTGTACATCGTAAAGCATGGCTGCCGTACCCACGCCAGACATATCAACACCATCAAGCATGATGCCGACTGATGAGTTTAGCGGTTCGGCAAATTGATCGAGTTCGCCAATCCCACGAATCTGATAAAAACGCGCCCTTGACGCACTTGACGAAAAATTGACATTAGGGGCATTGAGCAACAGATCTTCCAGATGACTGGCATTTTTTTGCTGCATAAGTTTGCTGTCTAGTACCTTGATGCTGGCAGCAATCGAATTAACCGCTGCCTGACGGAAATCAGCAGTAACAATAATTTCTTCAATGGGTGGAGTTTGGGCATGTAAAGCGGCAGTGAACAGTGTGATGCCGCTAAAAATAAACAGGAGGTGTGGTTTCATGACTTGCTCCGATACTATCAAATACTAAAAGTGCAAAGAGACCAGTTAGTACGACGGAGAAAGTGCTTGCCTCTACTTTGCCATGTAAATTGGCGCGCAAAGCAGACAAGTGCCTATTCCTACGCCAGTATTAGCTGGGTCAGGTTCGAAGGGTTTGATCTCAGGCCGAAGCCACCCCTTAGGACAGAGACGACATTAACATTCTAGGGCGGGGGAGTGAAAGTAAATTCTGATATTGATAGCACTCTAGATCTGCTGTTGGGGAGCGCGTAGTGCACTGTCGTTAGTGCCTACTAATATAGGAAAATTATGTTAAAAACTTAGAGATTCTGACTTTGAGAGTAAATTTTTATTTAATTGGGGATTAATTTTTTTACCGAGGAAGGAGTTGCCCATCATGACAAATCAGTTCTCCAATTAGAGGGAAAATCACCTGGCAGAAAAATTGATAACTGCCATCCTGCCCTTCAGATTCGTGCGCCACAATGCGTGGTCCGAGTGCTGAGGGTAAAATAAAGGACCCAATCGACCAGCGCACAAACTGCCAGTGCAATTTTTGTTCTTTGACAGACAGCCGAAAATAAAACCGAAATAGACCAAAATGCGCGCACAGTAGGTTATTACTTGCTGCTGTGGAGAACGATGAAATAAAAGTATGGCCCGCGAAATTACTTTGCCAACGTTCGGTCTTTTCACTGCGCCACACTACCAAATTGAGTGTCATCTTAGCGGTTGGTCTTGGTAAATCAAAAATAATACGGATAAATTTTGCGGGCAAATTTGTAGCGCCACTTACGCTGGCAAAACCAGTAAAAGTAAGGTGTGGCACGTCGTGAAAACTTTTGACTGCTGCGGGTAACAAATCAAAATTTGCGTGGAGCAATTTACTAAATATCGTCTTCATTCTGGGACTTCACCTATAAAAAATTTGGTTTTGACTTGAATAGCACTTACTTGTGCAGGTGTTCAAGGGTTATCTTCATTTCAGCGCAGATCTGAAAAGAGTCCCATCTTATCGTCACTCCGGTGTAGGCCGAAATCCAGTGAATTTGCAGAGGAGCTTTGGTGCAGGGGGTGTATCCCGTTTTGCGTCGGGATGACAAAGCTTAGGTCAGTATTATTGGACACTGACTTACTAAGTGTAATTCAAGACACTAACTTGCGATAAAAGCTTTCGCCTGTGTTAAACGGGTGTGCTCATCCCCTTTTACAATTAAAACTCTTGCGCCGAGAGTGGTAAGTTTTTCTTGGTAACGGGTAAACAAGGTTAGCCGGTCGTTGGGATTTTCCCTAAGTGCATCAGGCTGCCAGTCAATTGATGTGTCACACAACAAATAGGTACGTCGAGTTTTTCGCTGTGCTGTTGCAAGGGTTGTACTAATCCAAGGATGGCAGTTGCCATATTTCACTTCACTCCAGATCAAGATTACCAGGAGATCGGTATCACAGATGAGGCTTTCAGTTTTAGAGTTGGTTGCTTCCTGCTCGGCCTGGTGCTGCAACTGTGCAATTTGCAGCAGATCTTTTTGTTGATACTGGAAGTTCGGCTGCAGACTGCGTTTTATGTTTAGGTATTCGCGTGCAATTTCTGTGACCAAAGGCGCCCTGAGTGATTTGCTCAAGGCTTTGGCCAGCGAGGTCTTGCCGCAGCATTCAGGGCCGGTGGTTATGATGATTTGTGTCAATGCTTGCTCCGGGGTGCCAAGTACAGATATGACAGTTTATTAATTTACCGGATTAGCTTCAGTGTCTAGTTCTACAATCGGATAACCCAATGCCGTCAGCGAGGCATTGATCAATGCCTTGTCACCAACCACCAAAATGACCATTTTTTCCAGCGGCAAGTGAGTAAGCGCCAAGCTGTTGATGCGTTCTTGTGTCATACCGGTGATGAGGTTCTGTTGCTGCGTGGTGAAATCCAACGGTAAATTGTAAGTGATGATCTGTTGCAGCAAACCAACTTTTTGGCGGGGTGTTTCGTAGTCCAGTGCTTCACTTTGGCCAATGGCATCTTTGGTAAATTGCAATTCAGTTGGCGTAATGCCCTGGTCACGGTATGTTTTAATTTCGTTAACAAATTGTACTACCGAGTCGGCTGTAGCATCCGCTCTTACACTGGCCGATGCAGTAAATGGCCCCGGTATTTTACTGGCACTGAAATTACTGCGAGCTCCATAGGTATAACCCTTGTTTTCACGCAGGTTAAGATTGATACGAGAGTTGAATGCGCTGCCTAGTACATAGTTCATCAGATAACGTTCGAAATATTCGCCGGTTGAATCGTAAGTCAAACTTCCCATGTAACCAATCCGAATTTCTGACTGGGCTGCACCGGGTTTATCTATAAGGTACAGCGTGCCACCAGCCAATTGCGGAGTTGCCGGTTGGCTGCGCAAACTGACAGCACTATTCGGCAGATTCTGCAGGAAACCTAATTTGGAAAGCACTTCTGGCTGTGGGATGTCACCCACAACTGTTACTTGTAGTGTTTGTGTTACCAGGCTTAAGTCGCGGAAGGCTTCGACATCTGCCAGTGTAAGTTTTTCCACGGTGGCAACGGTACCATCAGTAGAAACTGAAAATGCATGGTCAGTACCGTATAGTATTTTTCTATAGGCATTTTCTGTAATGGCAGCTGGCTCTTCCTGTTGTGCCTGCAAGCTTTCAATGGTTTGCTGTTTGATGCGGTCGAGGTCAGCCTGAGTAAAGTTAGAGTTGAATAGACGTTCTTGCAACAGGCTGAGGGTGGCGTCGAAGTTACGCTGCAAGCTCTGCATGTTGATGGACATAGTGTCATTGTCCGAACTGACGCTGATGTTGCTGCCTAGCTTGTCTAATTCTTTTTCGAAATCTTCGGCACTGAAAGTAGTGGTGCCTTCATTCATCATGCTGGCTGTAAGGCTTGCGATACCATATTGCGCAGGATCTTCCAGCAGATGACCGCCAGAAAATACCAACTTTATATTGACTAGAGGAACTTCTGAGCTAGCTGTACCAATAAAATCAATGCCGTTGTCTAAACTTTGCTGCCAAATTGGCGGCATGTTCACCAGCGGATTGGCGGGGGGAGTTGGGCGTACTGTTCTATCTAAAGTATGCCCTGCTTCAAGTTGTTCCAACACAGAATCATTACTACTGATACGTGCCAACCGTTCTGGAGTAGTGAAATCATCTGCTTTGGAAATCAAGTCTGGGGCAGCAGGGGCAACCACGCTCAAATATACGGCAGGTTTTCCTTTGATGTAAGTTTCAAACACCCGCACGATGTCTGCCTTGGTTAAGGCGCGAATATCATCCAGTTCTTTTTGGATGTTGTTGGGATTACCTAGGTAAGTTTCATTGGTTGCCAACTGCCGCACTTTGCCAGTAACACTCGCCAGACTGTTAATGAGGCTTGCTTCCTGGGTTGCTTGGTAAATTTGCAAATCTTCATCGCTGATGGAGTCGGCATTAAAACCAGCAAAAACTCCGCGCAGATCGGCTTCAAATGTTGCTAGTGGTGTGCCAGGGAAGGGCAGAATAAAGAAGTTCAACACGCCAGCCAACTCCAAAGCGTAGTTAGAACCGCTGGCCTCTATAGCTTTTTGGGTGAGGATAAATTCCTTGTAAAAAAATGACTTACGGCCAACTGTCAGTATTTCATTAAGTGCCTCCAGCGCTACTCGATCGGGATGGTCCAGAGCCACAGTGGGAAAACTCACGATCAAAGCGGGAAAACGGATATTGTTATCAACATAGGAAATATAACGGTCTGTAGTAAGAACCGCAGGTGTTTTAGTGGCAGGTAAAACTTCTGGGCCAGCGGGAATCTCACCAAAATATTTCACCACCAGCTCTACGGCTTGCTGCGGGTTGACGTTACCACCAATAGTCAAGGTGGCATTGTTCGGGCCGTACCAGCGCAGGAAAAACTGTTTGAGATCAGCCAACGTGGCAGAATCCAGATCAGCAATAAAACCGATGGGCATCCACGAATATGGATGCTCCGGGGGGAATACCGTTGTAAATGTTTTTTCAGACCACAGACCATAAGGTGAGTTTTCATAATTCTGATTGCGTTCGTTTTTGACTGTGGCGCGTTGGTTCTCAAATTTTTCTTCTGTTACCGCATTGAGAAAATACCCCATGCGATC
>CAIMTR010000014.1 GCA_903844415.1 uncultured Gammaproteobacteria bacterium | reverse complement strand
TTGCGTTTTGGGTTTTTTGTAGTCTTTTTTGTGACTCTTGGTCGACTTTTAGCCGACCCTCGCCCGCCTATTGGCTTACTCAATGAGCAATGCATCCGAACAGAAAACGCTGCTGAAATTCACACAGGCCACCCTAAAAGTCAAGCTGCGACTTGGTTGCATCCGCATCCTAAAAGTACCATTGGTTATGCAGTACAGGCACAGTGTCGCTGGACGCAGCGGCTTTGCCGAGTCTATGATGAGGTTACTTTTTTGTGAGGTGTCTTATGAGCAAACAATTAAATCCAGTCGTAAACGTATGTCTATCCCGTCGTACTTTGCTGGCAGCATTACCGGCACTAGGTTGCATTACGCTTACTTTTGCACAAGAGACTGCAGCGATTACGGTTCGCAAAATCAACTGTTTTGAAATTCGCGTAAGTGATCCTTCACGTACTATGGCTTTTTATCAGGACTTGTTTGGCATGCCGGTGCAGTCCCGTTTTGGTGAGCGGTACTGTATGCGCATAGGGCAAAGCTCGCAGTTCATGATTGTGCGACCTCTGGAAGTGGGCGAAACACCCGCCATCACTTATTTGGGATATTCAGTTGAAAACTTTGATGTTCAAACTCAACAAAATGCTTTGTTAAGTAAAGGTTTCACTACCATAGAACCACCTGCCATATCAGCACCGGGCATCGACTTTGCCATGAGTACTTGGGTGCGTATGCGTGGCGATACGCCCGAACTTTTCTTTGCTGATGCCCGCGGTTTAATTGTACAACTGAGCGACGTTGAAAATTGTGGTGGCAGCGGTGCCTTGGGTTCTGTGTGTGGCGCGCTTGAAGCTGCACCGATAGGTTTGTTCAAACTAAGTGAGATCAATCACTTTACGGTGTTCGGAAACGATGGGGTAGGCGCCAATACTTTCTACCAAGAAATATTTGGCTTATCCGTACAGGCTCATCAAGGGCCAACCTCACCTGTAACTGGTATTGGCGATGGCAAACAATTTGTGATGTACGCCGGACCTTTTGCCGGTGCTGAAAATGTACCGGCCAGCATTAATCACGGTTGTTTCAACATGGAAGGATTTGTGGTCGATGACATTCTTGCCAAACTGACTACATACGGTCTGACTGCGCGCGGTGATGGCGAAGTGGGTCCGATGATGCATTATGTCAGCCTGCGCCAACCTGCGCGTGGTGGAGCAGAAGGTGGCACGCCTGAAGTATATTTTACTGATCCAGATGGCCTTCTGATGCAGTTACAGGACATCACTTATTGTGGAGGTGGTGGGTATCTGGGCAATGAGTGCGAACAGGCCTAAGCCCATACTGTTCGGTAAATTTTTTTGATGAAGTGAAATCTTGTTAAACACCGTTGTGTAGGTTCATGGTCATGGTCATGGTCATGGCATGCACAAGTTGATTGTTAATCTCCCCTGCCTGTAAAAACTATGCGCTAAAAATGGATTTATTTCCTGACTATAAAAGACCAATTATGCCAATTCTATTAGTTATCACTATTGTTCGGTAAAACTGAAAAAGAAAAATTACTAAATGGTCTACGCACACGGGTACAGGAAGACTGGTAGTCGGCTCGATGCAGAAAATTGATTGGTGAGCTATTTCCCTTTTAATAATCTAGGAGCATTCCATGAAAAAGATAATGAGCTTTATTGCGCTGTGCTGCTCACTATTTTTAACTACTGCGGCCTTTCCCCAGAATGCGCCCGCTGCAGCAATAGCGACTGGTGCCAAATATGTTGCGCTAGGCAGTTCATTCGCGGCAGGGCCAGGTATTGCTGCTCAATTGGGGGTCTGTGGGCGTTCCGACCACAACTACTCACACCTCGTCTCTACCGCGCTGGGTCTGACACTCACTGATGTAAGCTGCAGTGGCGCTACCACTGCCAATATCCTTAACACTTCTCAAGGTGATGCTGCCCCACAGATCGATGCAGTCAGCCGTGACACGGCGTTGGTGACGGTCACCATCGGTGGCAATGACATTAGCTTCACTTCATCTACTAACGCCTGCGCTGGAACAGCGCCAGACGACCACTGCACTGCTAACCTCGATCAGCTAATGATTAATGAGGCTGTAACCCAACTTCCCACCAAGCTTGGTGCGGTGCTCGATGCCATCAGGGCCAAGGCACCGCAGGCCATCATTGTGCTAGTGACCTATCCCCGTGTTTTTCCTTCAGATGCAACAAGCTGCCGCGACTTGGAGTTAAGTCCCGACGACACCGCTTATCTGGCTGCTCTTGGTCAAAAACTTGAGGACACCTTCGTGAGTGTGGTGGCAAGTCGACCAATGCTTATTGCTGATGCCTATGTGGGCGAAGAAGGTCACGGACCCTGCGCTATAGCTGAACGCTGGGTCAACGGTGCCAATGTTAGGGACACCGGCGTTCGCTTCCACCCTACGGCCGAGGGGCATGTTGAGATGGCGCGACTTGTGCTGGCCGCATTGAGAGCTAATTAGGGCTGAAATCTGGGTCCGATTAGCGAAATGAAATCTTTGTCCTGCAGAACTAGTTCGAAGAGTTAAACAGACTCGCGCCAACCAAATACTTTATCCTCAGTTTAATGTTCGTTGTAGGCAAAATGTACAGCTCAGGAAAACGAAGGCTCTGATAAAGAGCGCGTTAATGCGACGTTCGTACCCCCCGCGCTTTACATGAGCGTAAAGTTCCAACGCGAAAATAAATAAGGAGAGATTAATGAGTCAATCAGAACAACCAAGACCACCGTTTCCTCCATTTGATGAAGATGCGGCATCTAAGAAAGTAAGGCTTGCAGAAGACGCATGGAACAGCAGAGACCCACACAGAGTTTCACTTGCCTATACACCAAACACCGTTTGGAGAAATCGCTCAGAGTTTCTGAGTGGTAGAGAAGAGGTTGTTCAGTTTCTGTCACGAAAGTGGAATAAAGAGCATGATTACAGGCTCATAAAGGAGCTTTGGGCATATTATCAAAATCGTATTGCTGTGCGCTTTGCGTATGAATGGCACGACAGTTCAGGCAATTGGTTCCTTTCATATGGCAATGAAAATTGGGAGTTCAATGAAACTGGATTTATGCATCGTCGTATGGCAAGTATTAATGATCTTCCAATAAAGGAATCAGAGCGTAAATTTTATTGGCCCTTAGGGAGAAGGCCAGACGAGCATCCTAGTTTAAGCGAGCTTGGGCTATGAGTTAGCCACCTAACTGCCAAGGTTGCTTTACTGCGGCGCATATTTTGTCTTTTTGGCGTTAGAAATAATTTTACAAAAAGAAATTCTGGAAAAGCTAATGAGTTTAGGAGCCTCTATTTTTAGAATAATTATTTTTCTAGAATCTCTTTTAATCCCGCTATATCCCTGCGCAAGTACCAAGTACAGACCATTTAATTTGTATTCCTTCGTGTGCTACTTGCTGTCATTCATAACTATCTCCTGTTGGGATAATTACTTCTTAACTGGGGTGTTCATATTTGTTAGAGCACGCCAGAGAGGCAACACAGTAAAAAAAATTGCTTAACAAGGTTTCTATAATTGTTGACTAGGTCAGCTTGATAAGGCATCAAGCAACGCTGCCAGTTGTGCTGGGTTGGAAAAGAAAGGGCTGTGATCAGCTTCCATCTGCAACAAAGTGTCGCAGCTTTGGCGCGTCACCATTCTGCGTTGATGATGCAGTGGAATCACTTTGTCTTTGCTGCAACAAATATAAGTGCGTTTGAGCGAGGAGAAAATTTCTGGGTTAAGACTTACTTTCGTTGCCAGGGGTAGGGTGGCCTGGCTGCCGAAATCGGCGAGTGCAAGATTGGCTTGGGTTGCGGGTGTAAGGTTATAAAACAGGGGGATGATGTCTGCACTACTGATAGTGCAGGAGCGTTTATCGTCACTCAGTTGCATGGCAAGTTCGATGGCTGTCATAGGTTCGTGACTGCGAATTATGGAAATTAGGTCGAATACACTTTCGTTGTGGCAGGGTAGATAGGCACAGACATACACCAAATGGGCAATTTTTTCCGGTAACAGGTTGGCAACTTCACTGATCACAACACCACTCATGCTGTGTCCTACCAGCACTACTTTGCCTGTAATCGAACTTATTAAAGTGTGTAAATCAGCAACGTATATTTTTAGTGAGACCTTGTTAAGGGGCAGAGCATTGTTGCCATGTCCTGGTAAATCAGGTGCGTAAACGGTATGACCTTTGGCGATAAGTAAGGGTGTAACAAGGCGCCAGCAAGAACTGCTGTGCCACGCACCATGTACCAAAACAAAGGTGATAGGGCTCAAGAGCAGCTATAGGAGCTGGCAGTAGTTGATGAGGTGAGTAGTTTGAACAGCAGAAGCTCCACAATAATTACAGCCGCAACTCTTATACTTACCCATACAAGTTCGAAAGAAATTCCTTCCAATGTTTGCTGGCCGTAGACATTGCGGTTGTGTATTAACAATTGCATGCCGCTACCTTGCCCCTTTGTGCTGTTTGCTGGAAGATATTTTTGTAATTAATGAAACTCTGTTATTACTATCCCGTAATGGGCTTTCAGAACCTGAAACTTAATGATTACATAGCTTAAAACTAACTGTTTTGGTTAATGTCATGATTCATTTCCAACGCTGGTTGTTCGCTGCGGGGTGTACCAACAACAACTGCTGGAATACCAGCAACGGTGGTATGCGGTGCGACGTTATTTAGTACGACACTACCTGCTGCAATTTTAGCTCCCTCTCCAATAATCACATTGCCAATCACGATG
>CAIMTR010000013.1 GCA_903844415.1 uncultured Gammaproteobacteria bacterium | reverse complement strand
TGCAGTTGCTGCAGTTGCTGCAGCTGCGCATGTGGGTGTGCCACTGGCTGTTAGTTGTGAGGCATTGTCAAATTTTAAGGGCGTAAAACGCCGTCTGGAATTAATTGGCGAAGTTAAAGGCATCAGAATATTTGATGATTTTGCGCATCACCCAACGGCAATTAAAACTACTTTGGATGGATTGCGTGCCAATATGACAGCAAACGGTGGTTCAGGTCGCTTGTTAGCAGTTATTGAAGCACGCTCCAATACGATGAAGATGGGTTACCATCAATCTACACTTGCTCAATCGCTGGATGCAGCGGATGTAGTTCTTTGGCATATGAGTGCTGCCACCAAGCTTGATCTGGCTGCCATTGCCGACAACACCGACGCACAATTTTTTACTATGAAAGAAACTGCAGACATAATCGCTTGGGTGACTACAAATGCCAAGCTGGGTGATCAAGTGGTGATCATGAGTAATGGTGGATTTGAAGGTTTGCATCAACGGATGTTGACAGCACTCAGTTCTGGTTAACAAAAAAAAAAAATAATGGAAACTATCCCACTTTTCCCTCTCAATTCTGTCTTGTTTCCAAAAGGCAGGATCTCATTGCAAATTTTTGAATCGCGTTATGTTGATATGATCAGAAACAGCCTGAAAACCCAAAGTGGTTTTGGTATTGTACTGATTAATTCAGGTAGCGAAGTTGCCAAGACCGGACAAAAGCTGGATATACATCGGACTGGTACTTACTGTGAGGTTGTTGACTGGAATCAACTCCCCAATGGATTATTGGGAATAACCGCAGAAGGACGCAGCACTTTCCGTGTAATTGAATCTTGGCGAGAAAAAGATAATTTATGCAAAGCTGCAGTTATTTTTCGTCCCGAAGATTCCATTAGAGCAGACGCCGTCGAAGTGGGAGAGGAATTTATAGAATATGTAGATTTGCTGAAGGGCTTGGCGAAACACCCAGCAATTGAAGAGTTAAAACTAGATATGCGCTTTGAAAACTTGCGGGAAGTAGCTTGGCGTTTGAGTGAGTTGTTACCCATTGGTAACAAGGAAAGACAAACCTTACTGGAGCAAGTAGATCCAATCTCCCGTCTGCAGCAAATTGAACTTTATTTAAATGCATTGAATCAATAGTTTTACCGTGTGAATTTATTTACAGTAAAAGAATGTTGAGCAAAATAGAAACTCCGGCCAGAGCAGCAATCAACAATGTTAACCAAATCAATAAGGCCCACAGTCGAAATGGTTTGCCATGTGCAGGATATAGGCCGGATTTTTCATATTCTCTGGGTGCTTGTGTATGTTTGTCTGCAGGTTTCAAGCTTAGATTCCGAAGTTAGTTTTCGTAGTATTTTAACCGATTACTCTGTTGCTCATTATAGTGAAACAATCCTAGAAGCTGGTCCCCTTTTATTGAGTTTTTCACTTTCATGAATTCAAATTTACCCACAATTAAACAGTTGGAATATTTTGTAACTGTTGCAAAGGCGTCCAATTTTCGGCGGGCAGCGCTGAAATTGAAAATAAGTCAGCCTGCGCTGACTATGCAAATTGCAGCAATGGAAGAGCTGCTCGGTGTGCAACTGTTTGACCGCTCCAGAGCAGGGACTTTACTGGCACCCGCGGGCCGCGATTTGCTGCCGATGGCGCGTGATCTGTTAGAAAGATATCAATTGTTGAGTGAAACAGCGCACAAAAGTGGTATTGATTTGGCTGGTTCATTCAGAATGGGTGTATCGCCAACTATCGGACCCTATCTGTTGACCAAAGTGTTACCAGAATTGCATGCACGTTATCCGGAACTAAAATTACACATTTGCGAAGCCGTACCGCAGCAACTTGAACGAGGTCTTGATGATGGCACCTATGACATTATATTGACTGTGCTGCCGATGCATGCCGGTGAAAATAAAATTCGCCCCTTGTTCAGTGAACAATTGAAATTTGTCATGGCTGCTGATCATCCCTTGGCAAAAAAACAAAAATTAACAAGTCGTGATTTACATCAACAGGCAATTTTGAGTATAGATGAAAGTCATCATTTACATCGCCAAATTCATACATTATGTGAGCGTTTTGGGGCAAGTCTGCAACGGCAGTTTGAAGGCAATAGTTTGTCTGCGCTACGTTTGATGTCGATGATGGGAATGGGCATAGCTGTGTTGCCAGCCCTGTTTATTCAGGCTGAAATGAATCTGTCAGAAAGTATAAAAATATTTGTTTTGCAGGATGAAGTTATTACGCGAACCCATATTTCTGCCTGGCGCAAAAACTCTTCGGCAAGATATCTTTTTCAAAAGTTGTCTTTTGAGATCAAAACAATTGCCATCGAAATATTTGGCAAGTTGCTCGAAGAGGTAAATGCAGAAGACAATGTGCCAGAGACTTGGTAGCGAAAAGTAGTTTAAAAAGAAAAAAAGAGGGACCAAGCTTGCGCCTAGCCCCTCTAGTATGTGGTAGCAATGGGTGGATTTGAACCACCGACACCAGCATTATGAATGCTGTGCTCTAACCAACTGAGCTACATTGCCATAAAAACAGGGGTGAACCCAAAAGTGGTGCGCATTCTCGACATTCAAAACTTTATTGTCAAGGCAAAGGGTGCAGCCTAAGTACTTAACTAGGGTTGTAAAAAAATGCTTAACTCTTGGGTTTAGACGTTGAAACGAAAATGCATGACATCACCATCTTGCACGATGTATTCCTTGCCTTCTAATCGCCATTTTCCGGCATCTTTTGATCCGGCTTCACCTTTAAAGTTGACGAAATCATTGTATGCAATTACTTCTGCTCGAATAAATCCTTTTTCGAAATCTGTATGAATGACAGCAGCAGCTTTCGGAGCTGTGGCACCAATTTTTACTGTCCATGCGCGTACTTCTTTAACACCAGCTGTAAAATAAGTTTGTAAACCCAATAACTGATAGCCGCCTCGGATAACTCGATCAAGCCCTGGTTCGCTCATGCCAAGATCTTGCAAAAATTCAAGTTTCTCATCTTCTTGCAATTCTGCGATTTCCGATTCCAGCTTGTTACATACGACTACCACGATGGCTCCTTCTTCAGTTGCGATGGCCTGCACCTGATCCAGATAAGGATTATTGTTGAAACCATTTTCATCAACGTTGGCGATGTACATGGTAGGTTTAATCGTCAACAAATGCAGATTGTATAAAACTGCAACTTCCTCTTTGTCTAAGGAAAGACTTCGTACTTGTTTACCCTGATCAAGATGTGCATGAACTCTTGGCAGTAGATCTTTTAATTTTAGTGCGTCTTTGTCCCCACCTTTGGCCATTTTTATGGCGCGATCAAGCGCTTTTTCCACAGTTTCTAGATCAGCCAATGCTAGTTCGGTGTGGATAATATCAATGTCATTTTGTGGGTTTATAACATTGGCT
>CAIMTR010000012.1 GCA_903844415.1 uncultured Gammaproteobacteria bacterium | reverse complement strand
TCCAACTTCTATTGGTGAACCACTTAAAAAGTGAGATGTAACGTTCAAAAACCAGTACCTATACGCTGCCTGCCAGCAAGGAGGGTATCTGACACCGCCTAATTTACCCTACACCTAAAATTTCCCGTATCAACTGTTCTCGCCATAGCGCTCGCCTTTGCCCTCGTGTTGCGCGGGAGTCTTATTGATACTTTGTTATTGCAATGGAAGTCCTGACTTACTCAAGCTAACAGGGCATTAAAGTAACGGTTCACAATAGCGGAGATTGTAATATGGCTAAACGAGCTCAGGTTAAACGCCCTTCGAAGCATCAAGGCGAACAAGAGTCACAAAATTTCCGAGATCAGCGCCGCAGCAAAGACAGTCGACAACGCACCAAACATCGGCAGTTCGAGGAAAATAGTAACATCGTAGAAATAAATGCCCGCAGCAATCAAGTGGCGACAGCCTACCTACCTCATCTCAACAAAACTCCTCTGCAAGCCCAAACAGCCTCACAACAAAGTTACATTAACGCCATCAAGAACCACTCCCTCACTTTTGGTATTGGTCCCGCTGGTACTGGCAAATCTTATTGCGCCGGAGCACTTGCAGCCGAGGCGCTAGAGTCGGGACGTATTGAACGCATTATCCTCACTCGACCAGCCGTAGAAGCTGGTGAAAAACTTGGGTTTTTACCGGGTGAAATGGAAGACAAATATGCAGTTTATATTGATGCCTTCCGCGACATCCTCATCGAACGTCTGGGGCGTGGTGTGGTGGATTATTGTTTGCGTCATGGTCGTATTGTTGGAGCACCGCTGGCTTACATGCGAGGCAAAACATTCAACAACAACACCTTTGTCATTCTAGATGAAGCCCAAAATACCACACCGATGCAAATGAAGATGTTTCTGACTCGTATCGGGGAAAACGCTAGGGTGGTTGTCAATGGTGACATTAAACAGAGCGACATATACGGCGCAAATGGTTTGCAGGATGCAATAAATAAATTACAGGGTTTGCCCAACGTTTATGTTCACAGTTTCGAACGTGCTGATATTGTGAGAAGTGGGTTGGTACGGCATATTCTCGATCGGTATGAACCGGAGGAATAACATCTAAATTTAAACTCAGCATCGTGATCTCAAAAAAAAGGGGCCCAAACCAAGGCCCCTTTTTTGTATAATTTTGCCGCTGGCTAAAGCCTAAACCGATTCTGTCCCGATCCCGTATAATCTAGCGCTTTAGCGTTGCAGTGGTATAACTCATGAACAGCCTTGATCAACAAGTTCTGGTACAACTGAGCACATGGCTTAAGGCTGGGCGACAATGCTGGCTGTGCACCATCACCGATACATTTGGCTCCTCCCCACGCCCGGTTGGCTCGTTACTGGCCTGTAATGACGAAGGCCACTATTGCGGGTCCCTGTCTGGCGGTTGCGTGGAAGATAATCTGCGGGAAAGTATTTTCAAAGGAGAGCTTGCCCGCTCCAAACCAGAAAAAATCCGCTACGGTGTAGCGGTAGAAGATGTATTGCGACTAGGCTTGCCCTGCGGAGGAAGCCTTGAAGTAGTAGTCGAACCGATAACACAAGACCAGGCAACTTTATATGCAGAACTAGCTGCCCAGATTAGCCAGCGCTTGCTGGTAAGACGTACGGTCAACCTCATCACTGGCGCGGTTACTATTGAGAATGTTAAGACTTTTCAACCGCTCACTGTAAACACAGACACTATGCAGCACACCTATGGCCCCTCTTTTCAACTGTTGTTGATCGGTGCTGTGCAGGTTGCATGGTATCTGGCGGATATGGCTCAGGCTATGGATTATCATGTGGAAGTTTGCGATCCACGTGCTGAACTCATTTCTCTTGCTCCCCTCACTAAAGCGACAGTTGTTGCTGCCATGCCCGATGACTGGTTACGCGGCAAAACTATCGACCAAAGCACCGCAGTTATTGCTCTTTGTCACGACCCCCGCATTGATGATATGGCACTGATGGAGGCACTCACGACTGATGCTTTCTATATTGGCGCTATGGGCTCTGAACGTACCTCCGCAAAAAGACGCGAACGTTTGTTAGAACTGGATATTACCCAAGCACAATTGCAACGCCTGAATGCACCCGTCGGCCTTGCCATCGGGAGTAAAACCCCCCCGGAAATTGCGCTTGCCATTCTTGCTGAGCTGACACGTTTGCGAGCGGCACTTCGCGATAGCAAAACATGAGTGTGCCAACTGCATTCTCTACCGTTGGCTGCATAGTCCTTGCAGCAGGTGATAGCAAGCGTTTTGGTAGCGACAAAAGGCAGGCGCTTATGCAGGATGGGCACACCTTGCTCGACCTGACCTTAAGCCTTATCCCCGCCACTTTTTCTCTCAGAATTTTGGTATTACACCCTGCTGATGTAGCGTTGGCAGAGTACTACCAGCATGCATGGCAGATAATTTTTGCCGAACATTCCAACCTTGGCATGGGGCACAGTCTGGCTGCGGCGATGCCATTTGTAGGTCAATGGACAGGGGCGGTAGTTGCCCTTGCTGATATGCCATGTGTGTTACCTGCGACTTATTCTTTGATCCAGCATCATGTTCAAGAAGATCGAATCGTAGTGCCACACTATCAAAACCAAAGAGGAAACCCGGTTGGATTTGGCAGTCGATTTTTTCCAGCGGTGGGAGCTTTGTTGGGCGACAGCGGAGTGAGACAACTCATGCAAGAGCACCAACATGCTGTGGATAAAATTGAAGTTGATGATGAAGGTATTTTGCAAGACATCGATACTACAGCAGCCCTGCAGGCCTTAACTCTGACGACGGAATCTAAAAAGCTGAATTAAGAACCTTGCATTTTCTATTGCTAGGATACACAAATAGAATTTAGCACTGGAATAAAAAAGCCCGGCAGAACCGGGCTTAAAATCATCACCTTTTAAACTTCAACTTCAACTTACGGGGAGTGTGTTCAGGTGGGGAAACCTGTTCACATAGCCTTTGAGCCTGTAGCTCAAACTAAGTTCCGTAATTATATAAATATTTTTAACAAGCTCCCTCAAAACTGGGACTCTGGCAGCCTGATCACCAATCCATCCAAATCTGCAGCAACCACAATCTGGCAACTCAAACGGCTGTTGGGGCGCGGCTCAAGTACACATTCAAGCATGTCTTTTTCCATGCCATCAGCGGGTTTGAGTTTTCCTACCCAAGCCTCGTCCACATAACAGTGACAGGTGGCACAACTACACGAACCACCACATTCACCCACAATTCCATCAATCATGTTATCCACTGCCCCCGACATGACCGATGTGCCACTGGGCACTTGTACTTCATAATTGGAGCCATCGTGACTGATATAGGTAACCAACGGCATGTGTTTTTCCTTGTAATGTAAATATTATTAAGTAGGGCAGTG
>CAIMTR010000011.1 GCA_903844415.1 uncultured Gammaproteobacteria bacterium | reverse complement strand
GGGCAGTAAGTAAACGTGGACGAAAATATTGTGAATTTTTTTCCTGTTGACCAACATGCATATTAGTAACATCAAACCTCAGTTAAATATTATTCGCAGGAACATCAAAATTTCTAATATTTTTATTGGCAGCTGAAATTTATTGCTTCATCAGTACTGCCTGCCCCGTTGTAGGTTGCTTGTTGGGGAAAGGAACAAAGTGGTCGTGTGCGTATGGTAAGTGCATCGACCTCAAGAGCAGCGTTGATTTGGTTTGGAGTCTGCTGATGTTCAACCCAATTTTCCAGCGCGGTAAGCATGTCGAAAGTATTGGTTCCCGTGCCGCCGCCGCAATGATTCATTCCTGGCACCATAAACAACCGATAGTTTTCTTGAACTTTACTGCTGCCTCCCATGTGTTCGAGTACTGTCTGATAATACGCAACTGTACTGCCGGGTGAGATTTGCGGATCCGCCCAACCGTGATAAGAAATAATTTTTCCACCGCGATCGAAGTACGCTTGTAAGTCTGGATTCATCGCATCCATATCGACACTGGCATTCACGGTAGTGTCGATATCGCTGTCCCAATTCAAAGTGGTGAAGTCCCACTCGGCATCGCCAAACACAACGTACTTAAACAAGTCCACGCCTGGCGGAAAAGGCTGTGCCCCTGCCATCGTAGACCAACCTAATTCACTGCCTGGCGACAGGCCCGCAACTTGTACTTGTTGGGTACGGCTGTTGGTTACTGGTGCGTAAATCTTACGGGCTGTTTCTACTTGCGCAGCAGTAAGACAGGCAGGTGAATCCGCTCCCGCACACTGCAAGACTACAGGATCGAAGTGGCACTGTAGTGGGTTCTCAATAACAGCGTCCATAACACCATCATTGCCATCACACGCTGCCAGTGCTGCCGCGTTTAGTGCAGAAAATTTTTCGCGGGGGATGGCACTTTCTGCCGAAGTTCTTACCGCCTGACCTACCCAAATAGTTTGCAACGCACGTCCAGACCAGTTTAGACCTGGCGAACCAGCGACAACGCCGTCATAGTCGGCAGGAAACATCTGAACTTCTTTCATAGCCTGTTTGCCTCCAGCAGAACACCCCACAAAGTAAGAAAATTGCGCATCTTTCTCATAAAAAGCTGTGGTGAGCGCTTTGGCTGCAAGTGTCATTTCGTGCACTGCACGGTAACCATAATCGATAATTTTTTCCGGGTGTCCAAGTGCGAAACTCGCGCTCCCCCCGGTATGTCCGGTGTCGGTGCTAGCCGTAGCGTAACCATGGCGCAGAGCATCGGCCAACGCTGCAGTTGAAAATGACCCCAGCCATGCCCCGTTACCTACCCCTTGAAATTTTCCATTCCAGTCGTTTGCGGGCAACCATACTTCAATCTTGATATCCGAATCACTGCTGGGTTTAATTGTTGCTAACACCTGGCAAAATGCAGGCAAATCGGCAAAAGCATTAGTAGCATCAGAACGACCACCTGCCGGTACCGGTAACGAGAATGCACCGGCGTTCACAAGCTCGGCACTAACAATAGTGGTGTTGGCAAGTGTCAATGAACTCAAGCTTGTACAAGTCGCAGCAAAAACAGGTAAGGCAAACATCACCATTACCAACCCACCAGAAGCAACAGTAATGTATTTTTTCATG
>CAIMTR010000010.1 GCA_903844415.1 uncultured Gammaproteobacteria bacterium | reverse complement strand
TTGGGCAGAAATTCCAGATTGCTAAGACTGTAGGACAAATCTCCCAAAGGCATCTCAGCAGATTTTTGCAATTCTCTAATGTCTGTCACATCAGCTTCTCGCACCCGCGCAGGCTGACTCGCGTTCTTGATTATGAGATTGTCATCCTCCTGTACTAGACAACCCACTACCCTGCCCAGAGCTGTTGAAGGCAAGGGTGCAGGGCCATCAAGGCCCACCAAAAAGGTAGTGTTGATATCCATACGAGTTAATTCTTTGTTTCCTGCTGGCAAATCGTTCTGCTGAAGAATGTAAGCCAATATATCCACGTATTGTGCTTCTTTCAAACTGCCTGGTGTAACGTCGCGTCCCTTAGGCATACGGGTTTGCATGTAATCGAAAAGACTGGCTAGATAATCTTCACGCCATGCATCCATAAACCAAGAACTAACCAGGGGCGGTTCCAATCCTTCACCTTGCAGATTACTCAAATGGCAATCGGAACAAAAACGCTTATAGTTATTTTTGCCCCGCATAGCTTGCGCGTCGGAGTAAACCCCGTCGAGCACAGTAACCAGCGGAGTTTCAGCACGACTGAAGTTGTAATTGCCCAGCAGCAAGAGCACGAGTAAAACGATTGGAGTCTTTCCCCTAGAATACACTTGTCCTACTGACAACAATATTTTATTCACAAGGTGCGCCAGTTCCTGCCAGAGACAATACATTAATGGTAGCAGTGTCGGCAGTTTGAACTTTTAACACTCCCTTAGCCTGCACTAGCTGACCGAGAAGTGTTTCTTGTGCGAGTTTATTTGTATTAAGTAGTATGTATTGTCCAGTTGTGCGTGGCACTGCCGCAGCTTGCGCCAACTCTTCAGTGGTGGTTTCGTCAGCCGTACGAACTCTGATCAAGCTAGAGCTTTGCACTAGTTGCACACTGTCCCCAGCTATTTGCAAACACCCAATAACTTTAACCAAGGCACTAGCAGGTAATGGTTGTGGACCATTGGAACCAACCAACAATATTTCGCTCAACCCGTCTACTGCTAAATTAGAATTGCCAACAGGAAAACCATTTTCTTGTAAAAGAAAAGCGACTGTTTCGAGATAAGAGGCCGCGGGTAAATTACCCGCATCATCTGCAGGCATATTAGCGCTGATAAAATCGTGTAGAAAACTCAGTGGTGCTTCACGCCAGCGATCAACAAAATCAGGGCCAAACAACGGCAGGGCGTCAGGTTCGCCGCCCTCGTGGCAATCGGCACAGATGGTATTGTAGTGATTGGCACCACGCTGCGCCTGAGACTTGCTGTACACACCATCAAGAACGGTTTGCGCCTGCACAAGAGCACTTAGAGCAAACAACAAAAATACGGGGAGACAGAAACTGCACGTACGAAATTTCATAAGTAATAGACTACTTTTGCTGAGCATTGGGGTTCTTCATTAGTATGAAAATATTACCAGTGCTAGGGGGTCGTTAAAACAAGTGGCTGATAAAGGAAGTGGCTGTTACTGCGGTTGTTAATCTGTGCAACCGCAGAGCAATTTGCTATTAAAATTATTTTTGGGCGACTCGACCACCAATGGTGCCGGCCAGTCTTTCCAGCGGCAGCCCACGTTCGGTCATCAGTTTTTCGACTAGTACTACGGCTTCAGCATTATAAATAGCTGATTCCATTCCGGTTTGAAAGCCATCGGCCCAATCCAGAACTGTGTTGCCCGCTAAAGTACCTTCACCCTGAAACTGACCTTTACGATTACTGTGCGACGTGAGATCGGCACCGTTATCGACCAACACCTGAATTGCCTGGACAAAGTTTTTATGAGCAGCACCATGAATAGCCTGTACCAAATCTTCATTTCTAGCGTTAATGTCGATGCCGGCATCAATCAAAATTTTCATGGCTTCGAGCGACTCTTCAACACTACCAACGTCTTTCATGAATCCCTTTGTGTATCCTACTCCAGCTAAACCCATCAGCGCAGTAGTACCGTCGGTGGTGGCGATCAAAGGATCAGCTCCATGCGCCAGCAGCAACTTCATCACTTTTAAATCACCACACACGGCTGCGCGTAGAAAAGCGGTACCACCAGCTTCTGACAACCATGTGGAACGGATGGAATTATGGACTTCTGTGTCAGCATTCAAACGTGCGTTAACATTGGCACCCTTGGCAAGCAGTTGCTCAATCACACCGTACATACCGTCCATATCAATCACTGGGTTAGGCATGGTGCCTTTTTCCAGTGAACGCATCTTGACAGCCATGTAGAGCGGATTCCAACCTTTGTCATTGGCCAGACTTACATCAGCACCGTTGTCTATTAATAAGTTGGCTATTGCAACATCAGCATTTTGTACCGCAGTTAGCAGTGCCGTATGACCGCCTGCTGATTGCTGATTGACCAAAGCCTTTGCCGAGAGAAGTACTTTTACCGTGTCGAGGCCACCTTCACGCGTAGCTAACATCAGGGCAGTAAGTCCGCCTTCCGGTGTTGCCGGCCCACGTCGACCTTCAGCGATAGTAGTACGCGTTCGAGCATTAAGTTTAGCGCCACGTTCAACCAGTAGCTGCACCACACCCGCATGATTTTGTTCAGATGCCCATAATAAGGCAGTTGCACCGCGGTAAGTATCTACGGCGTCAAGCTCGGCACCGGCATCCAGTAGAACTTTTACACTTTCAACATCGCCAGCACGAGCCGCCAGCATCAACGGAGTTTCACCACTTTGTAACACAGTTGCTTTGGCGTCACTGCCAGCCTCAAGCAAAAGTAAAATCATTGCAGAATTACCGTTGCCTGCAGCCAGTGCAATTGGCGTTGCTCCCAGTCTTGAAGCTGCCTCAACATCTGCTCCTGCATCGATCAGAGCACGAGCGATTTCTAAATTGTCCCAGTACACAGCCCAATGCAGGGC
>CAIMTR010000009.1 GCA_903844415.1 uncultured Gammaproteobacteria bacterium | reverse complement strand
GCTTTTCAGGTTGCCTTGCATGTTAGCGCCATAGATCAATGCTGGTCGCAAACAGATAACTTCAAAAGTTGATTTATCATTGAGGGCAAGTAATTGTGTTTCGGCTGCCGCTTTGTAACTAGCATAATGTGAATGCGCTGGATAACGCGCCTTGCTGCTGCTGATGAAGATAAATTTTTTAACTCCTGCACTACGCGCTTGTTGGGCAAGTATTAAGGCTGAATCCAGATTAGTAAGCTGTAATGCTGCCTTAGATGCCCCGGTATGCGCGAGGGCTGCCAAGTGAATCACTACTTGTGCGCCATGACATACATTTTTGTCAGCCGCGGTCGTTGGCAGGGCAGCCTCTATAATCTGTATTTGTGATGCCCATTGCCGAGTATTTATTTTGCTTTTATCGCGTACCAACACCGTAACTGCCCAGCGCTCATCTAGCAGTGCAGGTATCAAGTTTGACCCGACAAATCCGTTAGCCCCTGTGACCAATATATGCATGGGCTACACTAACTTCCAGCCGTAAATATTGAAAAATTTTATGCACGAGGCCAAAAAATAACCAACATGACGCAAACCTTTTCTACTGGCATTACCACCAAAATGGGTAATTTTACACGCAGGCAAATACACCAGACTGCCTTGCTTGCCAAGCTCTATAGATAAAGCAAAATCTTCAAAATACAGAAAAAAAACCTTATTAAAACCACCGGTATTTTTTAATTCTGCAGTTTTACACAACATAAAACAGCCGCTGATCAAGTCAACCTCGGCTACTTTTGCTTGCTCTACAATCTTTCTGTTTTCGTACCTATAGAGACGTTGTGCAAACTTAGCCTTGATAAATTTTGGAGCAAAGCCGCGCAAGAATAAATCGAGCAGAGCAGGAAATTTTTTGCACAAATACAAAATATTACCGCTGCCGTCAAAGGCAGCAGGCGACACTGCAACTACCTGCTTAGTGGAGGTCAAATATCGTAAACCCTCACACAAACATTCCTCATGCACTATCACATCTGGATTCATAATAAGATGAAAATCCGTATCCGCAGCAATTACCGCTTTATTGTGAGCGCGGCCATACCCGATATTTTGTCCTGCGGCTTCTACCTTAATAGAAAGCGATGACGACAGTGGTGGGAGCTGCGCACGTATACTGGCTGCATCATTGCCGTTATCAACGATAGTTAAGGTAGTGCTATGGGGTAAGTGTCGGTCCAACATCAACACTGCTGTGTCTAGGCTGCGCAGCACAGTTAAAAACTGCGCTGCATCACTGTGGTAAGTCACTATTGAAATACCCAAACGAGGAATGGTCATTTCAGTTAAGACATTTAGTAACGCAGAGGTTGGACTTATATAAAAGCATTTAGTATCTAAACCTAATTTTATGTCTTGCAGCCTTAAGACTAGATTGGCACAAAGCTGTTCGGCTTATTCACTTTCAGGAACTAGTCGGTCACCGAACGGAGTTCTGACGACCTTCATGCCGGGCGGAACATCGCCATCGCTGATTCTTACTGGTTCAAAGTTACTGAGTCGTTCGGCACGCCGGCGCTGACGCTCTTCTCTGCCTCGGCGTTCGCCCGGCGGAACTTCGTTGACAACCTCGGCCTGTCCACTAAAGGGATTAATAAACACTTGCTGAGCATTAGCATCAGCACTTACTTGTACTGATGTGTCTGTAAATCCAGGATTACTAAAGTCCTG
>CAIMTR010000008.1 GCA_903844415.1 uncultured Gammaproteobacteria bacterium | reverse complement strand
TGAGTGTTTTAACTTGGATTCCCCTTCATAATAGATGCGGTTGTAGTTCCCTAGTACAATCCAATCTTTCTTTGCGTTGTTTCATGAAACACTACATAGTGAATCAAGTTGCCAAATTTCTGATCTGCATAGGTTTCGTGAGCCTTACGTGTGGCCTGTTGCTATCTACCAGTTTGTTTCTTTATTTATCCCCTAAACTTCCAAGCAAAGATTCCTATACCAATATTCGCCTTGAAAATCCTCTGCGCATTTTTACCAGAGATGGCAAGTTGTTGGCCGAATTTGGAAGCCGACGTAGCAATCCAGTCAAATACCAGGAAATCCCAACCCTTGTCACTCAAGCCCTGATATCCAGTGAAGACAAGCGGTTTTACAGCCATAACGGAGTCGACCTGCTGGGCCTTTTAAGATCTCTAGTGGGTATCATCACTTTTAATGATTGGGGTGGTGGTAGCACCATCACGATGCAGGTCACCAAAAACTTTTTTTTTGAAGGAGAATCTCCTTACTCCCGCAAGTTCAAAGAAATATTACTAGCAATAAAAATGGAAGGTGAACTTTCCAAGGAAGAAATCCTTGAGCTGTACCTAAACCGAACTTTTTTTGGTATCTCAGCCTATGGAATCGCCGCGGCATCTAGGCAGTATTATGACAAAGCCGTTCAAGATCTTACCCTGCCAGAAATAGCCACTCTTATCGGCATAATGCCTCGCCCTAATTCCTACAATCCGCTGGAATCACCAGAGCGGGCAAAAATAGAACGCGAGCGAGTTTTACGTCGAATGCGCGATCAGGACATGATCGATGAACCCACCTTTGTTTCGGCAATGAACAGCCCGGAAACTGCGGAGCGATATGGTCGGCAACCTGATCTAAATGCTGCATATGTAGCTGAGATGGTCCGACTAGAGATGGTAGAAAAGTATGGAGAGCTAGCATTAACAGATGGCTTTGAAGTGTATACAACTGTAGACAGCAAAATGCAGGTTGCTGCTGACAAGGCTTTAGTCGGTGGACTTGAGAATTATGATCGCAACCATGGTTTTCGCGGCAGAGAAAATCACATGCGCCCATCTGATGATGGCAATATTTCCACCTGGCTAACAACTCTGAATGCCACACCCACTATAGCGTCGCAGGTGCCTGCGTTTGTACAGTCGGTTGCAGAACATTCCATAACTGCAGTGCTTAAGACAGGCGAAACTGTGACTTTGGATTGGGAGGGCTTGCGTTGGGCCAAACGATTTATCAATTCTAGTGCCTGGGGATCTTCGCCTCGATCTGCCACAGAAATTGCTGAAGTAGGTGATTTAATCAGGGTAAAACTTAACTCTGAGGGGCAATGGATATTGGGCCAGGTTCCTGAAGTAAATGGCGGACTTGTATCGCTCGACCCCAAAAATGGAGCCATTCTGGCCTTATCTGGCGGTTACGACTTTGAGAGCAGTTCTTTCAACCGCATTACTCAAGCACAACGCCAACCAGGCTCCAATTTCAAACCATTTTTATACACAGCAGCACTAGAGAATGGTTACACAGCCGCCACTCTAATCAATGATGCCCCCCTAGCGCGCAGCGATTATCGTCCGGAAAACTTTGGCGGAGATTTTATGGGTCCGATACGACTAAAATATGCATTAACCCAATCAAAAAATCTTGTATCTCTACGCTTATACGACACTCTGGGAGAAGATGTAGTGCTGCCCTACATCGCACGTTTCGGGTTTAGAGAAAATGAATTCCCCCGCAATGATCTCACTGTCGCCATCGGCTCACACGCAGTATTACCTTTGGAAGTTGTTAATGGATATGCAGTATTCGCCAATGGAGGCTATAAAGTAGAGCCTTACATTATTGAACGAATCATAAATTTTAATGATGGTGAAGTATACCGAGCTGCACCAGCCACTGTTTGTCAAAATTGTAGCTCTGATTCCGACACATCATCTCAACAAGCAACTTTAACTGATATTGAATCAGCCCCATTACCCATAGCTGGGCGTGTCATTGATGAACGCGCTGCGTATATTATGAACAGCATTCTGCGCTCCGTTCTAATTGAAGGTAGTGCACGCGCTGTTAAACGCGCAATAGACCGCGATGATCTTGCTGGCAAAACAGGTACTACCAACGATCAAAAGGACCTGTGGTTTTCTGGGTTCAATGGCAACATTGTGACCACGGTTTATGTCGGCTACGACCAACCTCAAAACCTGGGCAGCTCCGAACAGGCAGCAACCGTTTCTATCCCCATTTGGGTAGATTTCATGAAAACCGTGTTGGAAGGGACTGAAGAAATCAGCATGAAGCAACCTGATGGTTTAGTGACTGTGCGCATCAATAGGGAAACAGGATTACTTGCCCTGCCTGATGAAGATGACGCAATTTTTGAAATTTTCAGAGCAGAAGATTTACCCGCTTACCCAAACACCCCTGGCTCGAATGATGCCAAGAGTGATAGTCGTGAAGCTGCAGGCACTTTATTCTAGTTTTAAGTTAGATTAGGAATATTCATAAAAAAACAGGCCTTGGCCTGTTTTTTTATACATCTATGAAGATTCAACAACACTGCATTTGCGTAAGCTTTGACAGCGCAAAAAATCAGACCTTGCGTTGGCCAAATCGCTTGTTGAATTTATCTACTCTCCCCCCAGTATCCAGTACCTTCTGTTTTCCAGTGAAAAACGGATGGCAGGATGAACATACGTCGATACGCATATCTTCAGCCAGAGTGGATCGGGTTTTGAATACATTACCGCAACCGCAGGTAACTGTAATATCTTCGTATTTAGGATGAATATCTGCTTTCATGATTAGCCTCTTGCTTGGTATGCGCCAAGCCATTGCTTTATTTTTGTATATCGCTACTGGTCATCGCGATGCCAGCACCATATACATGCCATAATTTTTAAAAACTGCCTTAAAGGCAGGGGAAAAAGAGCGCGCATTCTACCAGAAGACGAGTCTCTGACAAGCTCATTATCCCCGAGCTAGGTCAGCTTATCCTTATTTATGACTTGGAAATTGCTTTGGCATGAAAACTACGATGATTTTTCACAACTTCAATGAACACTTGTTGAAACAATTCTTGCACGAACTGGCCATTTAGGCCTTTTAGATCCGCCGAGAGCTGCAATCGCTGCAGTTTTTCCTGTTCCCGAACCGGATCTACAGAATCTAGACCATGTGTTGCCTTTAGTTGGCCCACTTTATTGGTAACTTCAAACCGACGCGCCAGTACCGTCAAAATTTCTTCATCAATGCTATCTATAGTGTCACGTAAAAATCCGAGTTCTTGTGGAACTTTTGACTTGGCTTTGGCTTGCATGGAAGTACTTGCTCCAGGTTATAGACCCTGCGAGGGGGGGGGTGCCCACAGCATGGCATTCAAAACAGGTTCCCTATATTATTGCGGTCAGCTCTTTCACTCAACAATGAATCCCTACTGTTTTGGCCTTTCCAGAAATACCACAGTTTTTTCTGCGGATCGCAATCCCTTCCCCTCTGCGGCAATGTTTTGAATATTTGCCTCCCGCTGATGTACCTCTGCCCTTGCCTGGCACGAGAGTACGAGTACCTTTTGGCAAACAGATAAAAACCGGAATAGTGATAAGCACCAGCACTGAAGCCGAATTTGATCTGGATAAAATCCTGTCCGTGTTGGAAGTGCTCGATTGCGAACCATTGTTGGATACAAGCACCTTGGCACTGTACAAGTGGGCCAGCGATTACTACATGTTCCCACTAGGCTTGGCGCTACAAACTTCGTTGCCAAAGTCTATTCGTGAGGGCGGTAGCTTGGTTACCCCCACCAAACTGGTGTGGCAACTGACTGATGCCGGTCGGCACCTGCCTCTAAACACCCTGCAACATGCCCCACTTCAACAACAAGTTGTAGATATGTTGCGCACCTATCAACTATTGAGCACCGCAGAAATTTCTGCTTTATTAGGTAAGTCTGCCCGCACCATTATAGAAGCATTAGCCAGTAAAGAATTACTCCAAGCGGTGCCTGCAATCCCTGTACACACTTTGAAAAATCCGGCCCTTCCAAAACAAAAAATTCTCCGACTAAATGAACAGCAGACCAACGCACTGACTGATATTAAGCAAGCTTTGGGAGTGTACAAATGCTTCCTGCTCGAAGGCATAACTGGTAGTGGTAAAACTGAAATATATCTACAACTGATAACGGAGGTATTAAACGCGGGACAGCAAGTGCTGGTATTGGTGCCTGAAATAAGCCTGACACCACAAACCATCAGTCGTTTTGAGCTGCGCTTTCACTCGCGCATAGTCGCCTTTCATTCAGGTTTGACGGACAAACAACGATTGGAAGGGTGGATGGCGGCACGCAATGGCAG
>CAIMTR010000007.1 GCA_903844415.1 uncultured Gammaproteobacteria bacterium | reverse complement strand
GTAGCTTCAAGATCGCGCACCGACACAACCGACTCAAATGCACCGCGATAACCGAGCGGGTCGTTATACACTTCTATAAATCCGTTAGTCACATCAATGGCAGACTCAGTATCGGCCACCCATGCAATGTTGTAGGCATCAAAATCAGCCAGGTCGCCGCTGCGGTAATATTTCACCAGTAACTCCAGCGCAGTACGCTGCTTGTCATTCTCGGCCACCGTAATAGCTTGTTACAGACAATACAATAATTGCTCAAGAGCATCTCTGTACATACCACCCACTTTCCAAACCTTTTCAACTATTAAGCCGTTTTATTTAAACAGCTTAGAATTGAGGCCGTAGGACACAGGAGTAGTGTCATTCTTGTCGATCATTTTGTCGTAGTAAGCAATCACCTCAGCTTCGGTTACGCCTTCGTAAAAATTTACTGCCGATGCAGTAATCATGTCGACATCGGCAGAGGTGTTAACTTTTTTAGGTGCAACTGTGGGATCAAAAATGATGGGCTCCAGCATGGAAAGCAGTTGCTCCAGCGATTGCCCTGCATCCAGAGGAAATGTTGCGGTGGGGGCGCTTTCTAGCACGAGTTGGCGCAAATAATCAGAAGAAAACTCCGGTAAAAATTTGTTGCTGGAATAATGATGATGGATGCCGTTAGCAAACCACACCCGTTTGGCATAGGTTAAAAAGGAAGTAAAGTCGGCAGTGGTGCGATCGCCAGGATAATGACGCACGATTTCTTCAAGCGTGCGGCGAATTCTAAGATTATGTTTAAAGTTTTGATCCCAAGTGATGTCACGCCCGCTCATGCCCGCTTGGGAGAGGAAGTACAAAAGTTTTTTCTGTTGCAGGGTGAGTTCTTCAAAGCCGGGGATTTGATACCGCAATATACGAATGTCGGCGAAACGATCGGCCTCAAATACAAAACTGTCTGCTACGGGCCCCGCTGTCTCAATTACAGATTCTGCAGTAAGGTCTGTGTTTGCCGCGGGCGGTGATGCATTGTCTGCGCTACCGCCACAACCTTGCAGTAATATGCTTGCTACAAGCAGGATAGAAAGCGAGAAAAAGTTCATAACTGCTCCAGTTCAAACATGAAAACAAGGGATTTAGCGCGGTACAGTTTAGCAAACTCAAGTTGCTACGTGCCAACGAGAACTGCTTACAACAACAATAACTTCAAACTCATGGAAATCAACATTACGCCAAGGGCGGCTACCCCTAGGGCCAACAGTTGATACAAGGCAAGTTTAATATGAGTGCGAAAACGCACAAACCAACGGTCTTTGGGTAACACCGGGGCAGGAATATTCTTAAACAACTGAATAAAGGCAAACAACAACAGTGACCACAGGGTCAATACAAGCGCCATACGCAGCAGTTGTGAATGTTGGCTTGCTGTGGTCAGCAACGCAAAAACGCTCACTGCAAATCCAGTGCAGGCAAGCAATAGGCACAGTGGCCGCAAAGGCAGTAAACGCAGGGCAAACTGGTGTAAACGAAACAACATCATGTGGCCATTGTTGTGGTGATTTTCTGGTCAATTGTAGCCAATAGTTGCGCATCATTGAGCACTTTTGTACTGTGTTTAAAGTGCCATAATTTCAGCAGCCACAGTAAGGTAGATCATGTTGCACGGGGTCTTGTTATCATGAAGACTGTGTAATGAAAAGTGATTGGCCGCACCCTCCTCACCCTATTGCAAAAACACACCACGAGAACCCGCATGTTGATTGTTATTTCCCCTGCCAAAACGTTGGATTACCTCACCCCGATTAGTTGCAGTAAGGTAACTCAACCCCAGTTTCTAGGAGAAGCGAAAGAACTTAACCAGATCTTGCGGGAATATAGCCCCCAGCAACTGGTCAAACTGATGTCAGTGAGCCAGGATCTTGCCTTGTTAAATGCCCAGCGCAACCAAAGTTGGGCAACACCATTTACTCGTCACAATGCCCGTCAGGCCATTTTTGCGTTTAAGGGCGAGGTATATCTTGGTCTGGACAGTGACAGTTTATCGACGGCGGATCTTGTTTATGCGCAGCAACATTTACGCATCCTCTCCGGTCTTTACGGCATGTTGCGGCCGCTGGATTTGATCCAGGCCTATCGCCTCGAAATGGGGATTAGTCTGCTAAACGAGCAAGGCCGTAACCTCTATGCGTTCTGGGGCGACAAAATCACAGCAGCAATTAATCAGTCCATAAGTTCAAATAAAGACAAAGTGCTGATCAATCTGGCCTCGGCAGAATATTTTTCCGTCGTAAAACCAAGCAAGCTGCAGGCAGAAATCATCACCCCGGTATTCAAGGATTTTAAAAATGGGGAATACAAGGTGGTGAGTTTTTTCGCCAAAAAAGCGCGCGGAAAGTTTGCCGCATGGCTTATTAGAAATAGGATTGTGGACAAGCTAGAGTTGACGCAATTTGCTGAAGATGGTTATCACTTCAGCACACAGTTATCGACCGATGGTACTTTAGTGTTTGTTAGAAAAGCAGAATAGGTAAGAGTTAAATCCCGATTCTTGCCATAGCTTCCAGAATCTCTTGGACTACTCGCGATAGCTGTGGGTGTTCTTCCTCCAGGGTTTCCAACAACATTTGGGCGGTGGCAACCATGTTGCCATCAGCTGCCGGGGGCCGTCCCAATCGGCCAATTGACTTTGCAATTGCAACAACAAGGCTTCCTGTGCAGGGCTGGTGTCGCTGTTGGCAAATTTTTCATGGAGCTTGGTAAAGAGACCGTCTATCTTATGTTTTGGCATAGTAGTTTCCTGGGCGAGAGTGTAAGCCAAAGGCGTTGTGGTTTATTATCCGCCGCAACCTTCATGAGACCAACAGTTATGTCTTTACCTTTTAGTCAAGCATGCGAAAACAACAAAGCATATATATTCGACATCATTCAACACCAATATCCAACCGGTGGTCAGGTGCTGGAAATAGGCTCTGGCACAACCCAACATATCAAGTATTTTGCTGAATTATTGCCGAACGTACGGTGGCTGCCCAGTGAAGTAAGTGATTATCTACCTACTGTGCTGGCTGGGCTCGCAGATTGCGCACTGCCAAATATTGGAACACCGCAGGCGCTTGACGCAGGCGCAGAGCATTGGCCAGTTATGCAGGTTGAGGGCATCTTTACTGCCAATACTTTGCACATCATGCGGATTGAATATGTGGAGAGTTTTTTTCGGGGCTCTGCACGGGCACTCAAGGAAGGTGGAAAACTTTGTGTTTATGGACCCTTCAAATACCAAGGCGAATTTACTACACCAAGTAATGCAGCTTTTGATGACCGGCTAAAACAGCGGGATCAGTTGAGTGGCTTGCGTGATTTCGAACAGATGGTGACATGGGCGCAATTGTATGGCTTACAGCTGCTGGCCGATCACAGCTTGCCGGCTAACAATCAATTATTAGTGTGGCAAAAAATTACAGCTTTAAATCCTTCCTAAAGGGCAAGCCCTGGGCTGCCGACTGCAGATAATCGTTAATATGTTGCGTTTCTTCCTGCAAGAAACTGGCAATGGCGCCAGAAAAATCTGGATGCGCGATCCAGTGGCTTGACCTGGTATTAACAGGTTTGAAACCGCGCTGAATTTTGTGTTCGCCCTGTGCTCCCGAATCAATACGACTGATGCCATGGGTTATACAATAGTCGATGCCCTGGTAATAACAGGTTTCAAAATGTAGAAACTGCATTTCTTCTGTACAACCCCAGTAACGACCATACAGCGTATCTTCGCCTTTAAAGAACAAGGCGCCGGCAATATAGTGGTCTGCCTTGCGGGCCATCACCAGCAGCAAATGCTGGGGCATGCTGCGCCCTAGCTCTGTAAAAAATTGTTCATTTAAGTAGGGAGCACGACCACGTACCAGATACGTACTTTGATAAAACTGGTAGAAATGTTGCCAATGATCGGCGTGAATAGCGTTACCTTCAAGTTGTTCAAATACTATGCCTTGTTCTGCAATGTTCATACGCTCTTTGCGCAAGTTTTTGCGTTTGCGCGAACTAAACGTAGCCAAAAACTCATCAAAACAAGCATAGTCGGCATTGAACCACTGATATTGGCAGCCCGACCGTTGCAAGAGGTTCAAGTTGCTCAGGCTGAGTGCAAGCTCGGGCTCAGGAAATAATACATGCCAGCTGGAAGCGTGTATTTTGGCAGCCAGTTTCTGTATTTGGGCAAATAGCAGTTGATGAATAGTTTCTGGCGAGACTCCCGCTGCGATACAAATACGCGGACCGGCACAAGGCGTGAAAGGAATGGCAGTGACAAGCTTGGGGTAATACGCAAGGCCGTGACGTTGATAAGCATCAGCCCAAGACCAATCGAATACATATTCCCCCATTGAATTGGTTTTAGCGAACAGCGGCATACAGGCAATTAACCGAGGATTAATTTCGGTGTTAGTTTCCACAAGGGCATGCAATGGTTGCCAGCCTGTCTGAATATTTGTACAACCACTTTGTTCAAGTGCTAGTAGAAATTCATGTTGCAAAAAAGGGTAACCAGAACCAGTCAGGCAATTCCAAGTTAGGCTATCTACATCAGTAATACTGGGGATAAAACGCACGCAGTAAGTTGGCATAGCAGGTTCGGTCACACAAGATCCAAAGGTAGTTAAGTCGACATTATCGGTAGATGCGGATTGTAGGCCTTGGCGTGGCTGGGTGAGAGGTTTATCTTCCATATGATTTGCAGTAGATTGCCATGGCTCGTGGGCACGCACGCAAATGTGCAAAACCCTAACTCTTAAGTGGATCAACCAACTCTCTTATGTCAGTAGTCATCCAAAAAGTTTCTGTTCATGGTGGGCACAGTGGCCAGTTTTGCCATCATGCCAAAGACAGTCTCGATGCAGTGATTCAGGCCTATATTGCAGCCGGATTCGCCTGGATAGGGATTACCGAACATATGCCGCCTTTAGATGATGCCATGCGTTATCCGGACGAGGCAGAAAATGGGATTACTAGCCTCACCCTGCAAACCCAGTTTTTAAGCTATTTTAGCGAATGCCGTAACCTGCAGCAGCGTTATGCTGGCCAGATTAAGATATTTACTGCTTTTGAAACTGAAACATATCCGGGTATCTCGCCGTTCATTCAGCAATTGCTGCGGCAAACTAAACCAGATTACATCGTGGGGTCGGTGCATCATGTGGCAGGCATAGGCATTGATGTAAATGCCGAGCTTTACCGGCAGGCGGTGTTGCGTTGTGGTGGTCTGGAGCAACTGTACTGCGACTATTTCGATGCGCAGTTAGGCATGTTAAATGACTTAGAGCCCGCAGTGGTCGGTCATTTCGATTTAATCAGAATTTTCGACAGCAACTTTTTGCAAACCCTGCAAAGACCTGCAGTATGGTCACGCGTAGAGCGTAATCTGGAGCGCATTGCTGGTCTGGATTTGATTCTGGATTTTAATCTGCGCGGTTTTGACAAGACGCAGGAACAATACCCCTCTATGCCGGTGTTGAAAAAAGCACTGGAGTTAGGTATTGCCATCGTGCCTGGCGATGATTCTCACGGCGTATCTTCGGTAGGCCGTAATTACGAGAGGGGTGTAGCGCTGCTGGCAGAGCTCGGCCATTCCTGTCAGTGGCAGCTACCGCGACTTTACCGCTGGCCAGACTGATGGTTACGCGTTGCACTGCACAGTTTTTTAGAAGCGAGTAACTACACTACACAATAAAAAGATCCACCACAGTGGCGCAGAAGATCAACAACCCTATTTTTTGATTATTCCCAAAGGCTTGAAAACATTGAGCTGGTTCCCGGTTAAATAGCAGAATGTGTTGATAGCAGAACATAAATCCCGCGAGCACCAGGCCAAATTGAAACCACCCGCCCAGCGCAAAAAATTTTGCACTCATTGATAACGTTACCAGAAACATTACTTGCAGCATGGCGATAACAAATCGATCGGCTTCAGCAAAAAGAATGGCAGTAGATTTCACACCAATTTTCATATCGTCTTGGCGATCCACCATGGCGTATTCGGTGTCGTAGGCTACCGTCCACAGAAAATTGGCGACATAAAATAACCATGCGTAGATCGGCAGCGAGCCGGTTTGTGCCGTAAATGCCATCAACCCGCCCCACGAAAACGCGGCACCGAGCACCAGTTGTGCCAAATGGGTATGGCGTTTCATGTAGGGGTAGATCAGGGTAATAGCAACGCCTCCCAAGGCCATGATGATCGTGAGGGTGTTGGTTAAAAGCACCAAAACAAAGGCTAGCCCACATAACAGCGCACAAGTGAGTAGGGCTTCTCTAGGCGTTATCTTGCCGGTAACTAGGGGGCGGGTGCGAGTGCGCTGGACATGGCCATCAAATTTACGATCTGCATAATCATTGATACAACAACCAGCGGCGCGCATAAAGGTTGTGCCTAAACAAAAAATCAACACCAGTTTCAAATCAGGCGGCCCTTGTGCCGCAATCCATAAACACCACAAGGTGGGCCACAGCAGCAGTAGTAATCCGGTTGGTTTGTCCATCCGCATCAGGCGCCAGAAATCCGGCGCACGCCCATATGCCACAGGAAAATGTACTTGTAACCAGATCAATAGTTTCGCGAGTGATTGTGTGCCTGGCAGGGAGGGCTTGGTCATGATGTCGTCAATTCGTAAAAACAGCTCGTTGAAATTTGGCACATTATAGTCATGCCCTGAAGGTCGTTGAATAAAGTTAGTGGTACTGGTTAAATCTTTGTAACTTTCCATTGCTCAGCCACAGGCACTTTCATGAAAAAACTAGAATTACATTGGCAAATCCTGATCGGTATCGTGTTGGCTCTTGTGGCCGGTTCTCTGACTGGCACCACGGCGGGGCTTGGCGGTGCTACTTTTTATCAGGTCTATGACTTTGTAGGAACGATTTTCCTAAATGGATTACGCATGGTGATAGTGCCGCTGGTAGTTTCTTCCATTATCACCGGCATTGCTTCGGTGGGCAGCGGCAGTGACCTTGGCCGCCTTGGGCTCAAGACGATGGGCTGTTTTGCCTTGTTTACGTCATCGGCTATTTTGGTGGGCTTGTTCTTCGTTACCGTGATGAGCCCGGGTTTGCGCGACGGTGAACCGGCCGGTGCGCAATTGAATCTCACCCTTGACGGTGCGCAAGTAAACTCAGCTTTGAGCAATATCCAGACCACCGACAGCAGCGATATTCTCGGTATTTTTTTACGCATGGTACCCACTAACATCATAGGCTCTGCGGTTGCAGGAGATGTGATGCCGTTGATTTTCTTTAGTCTGTTATTTGGTTATTTCATGACTAAAGTTCCCCAACGGCAAGCGGAGGTATTGTTGTCGTTCTGGCAAGGGGTTAACGAAACCATGATGTTTATCACCATGTGGGTGATGAAATTTGCCCCAATTGGTGTGTTTGGTCTGATTGCTCGGACTATCGCTTCAACAGGATTTGCTGCGTTTATCCCGCTGCTGGTTTTTTTCTTTACCGTAACCTTCGCACTCCTGTTCCATATATTTATCGTCTTGCCCTTGTACTTGCGCTTGTTGGGAAAAGTAAATCCGCTAAAACATCTCGTGGCGATGTCACCCGCATTACTGATGGCGTTTTCATCAGCCTCTTCTAACGCTACTCTGCCGATGAACATGGAATGCTTGCGAAATAATGCAGGCGTTTCAGAACGTGTAACCAATTTTGTGTTGCCGTTGGGTGCTACCCTTAATATGGACGGGACCGCTTTGTACGAATGTGTTGCCGTGATCTTTTTGGCGCAGGCTTACGGGTTAGAACTCAGTTTTGCCACGCAATTTACAGTGGTATTACTGTCTTTATTGACCTCTGTTGGCATGGCGGGAATACCGGCGGCGAGCCTCGTAGCGATCACAGTGATTCTTTCGGCCATCGGCTTGCCACTGGAAGCCGTTGGACTCTTGCTTGTAACCGACCGCATACTTGACATGATGCGTACTGCAATTAATGTTTATTCGGATTCGTGCTGCGCGGTAATTGTGGCTCGTTCGGAACATGAAACTGGGATTTTGGTGAGCTAAAGTATGCGAAACTTATTTGCGTGGTTGTGGGTGGCAAGTTCAACTCTATCTAACGCTCGTTGGTTAGTTTGCGCCATCATCATTGCAATAAGTAAGCTTGCTATTGCTCAACCAGCCGATGACCTGCCGGTTATCCTTGCCATTGGTGAAAGCACCACCGCCGGTTATGGGGTCCCTGCTGCTCTTTCGTATCCAGCCCAGTTACAGGGGTTGCTGACTGCAAATGGTTATAACTATCGAGTTGTTAATTTTGGGCGTAGTGGTATCACTACCGCCATGGCGCTATCGGATCTCGACCGTGGCCTAAGGCTCGGCCCCCGCATTGTGCTCATCGCGCTGGGCGGCAATGATCAAGGTAATCAGTTTGCTGCAACGCGTACCAAAGAAAATTTACGCAAGATGGTGGCGCTCTACGTTCGCACGGGCGCGCAAGTTTTTTTGGCGGATCGCAACTTGCCTGCAGACCGAGCTGCTGCCACGGCGACCCCATCATTGTTCGCAGAACTTGCTACTGAAGAAGGCGCGTTACTTATGCCCTCTCTACGCGCAGGTGTGGCAGGCAATGCAGATCTATTGATTGCAGATGGGTCTCATCCTAACGGGGATGGTTATGCCATAGTGGCGCAGCGGATATTTTCAATTCTGAAACCCACACTTGTTGTCCCACAGCACAAGTAGCACATGCATGGCAGATCAAATATTTTATGCGGTTTTGCAGTCAATTTTGTCTAAATTCACACATTGCCATACTGCTCGGAATTAGCCAGCCACCTATGTATCAACGGCTCCACTAATTCGGGCTGTTGGGCGCGAATCTTTTCTGCCCACAGCTTCACTTTTGGTTGTAGATGGCTGTCGCGCATTAGGTCGGCAATTCTGAAATTCATCAGACCGGTTTGGCGGGTACCAAGAATTTCACCTGGCCCGCGTATTTCCAGATCTTTTTCTGCAATATAAAAACCATCGTTGCTTTCGCGCATGATGCCAAGGCGTAACTTGGCAACGTCGGACAAGGGGTTTTGGTAAAGCAAGAGGCAATGACTTTCTTGTACTCCGCGCCCTACTCGTCCGCGTAATTGATGCAATTGCGCAAGACCCAACCGTTCGGGGTTTTCAATGATCATCAGGCTGGCATTGCTAACATCAACCCCTACTTCGATCACGGTGGTAGCAACGAGCAGCTGTATTGCACCAGCTTTGAAAGCCGCCATCACCGCCGCTTTGTCTTTGGGTTTCATACGGCCATGAATCAGGCCGATGTATAAATGTGGCAGCGCCTCACTTAACTGAGCGTAAGTTGCTTCTGCGGCTTGGCACTGCAGAACTTCTGATTCTTCGATGAGTGTGCACACCCAATATGCTTGGCGGCCTTGGGCGCAGGCCAGACTGATACGCGCCACAATATCGGGGCGGCGCGAATCGGGTAACAACACTGTGTTGATAGGCGTGCGGCCGGGCGGGAGCTCATCTATAACCGAGCAGTCCAGATCTGCGTAGGCGCTCATGGTCAAGGTACGCGGGATCGGCGTGGCAGTCATAATGAGCTGGTGCGGATACGAGCCAGCCTGAAAGCCTTTTTCGCGCAGGGCAAGGCGTTGATGTACGCCAAAGCGATGTTGCTCATCTACCACTACAAGGCCCAGCTTTTGAAAATTTACACCCTCCTGAAACAAGGCATGGGTACCAACGATGATCTGGGTTTGCCCATTCGCTAAATCCTGCAACACACCTGCACGCTTTTTACCTTTGATTTTGCCACTGAGAAAACTCAGCCCAACCCCGAGAGGCTGTAACCATTGCTCGAGGTTTAAAAAATGCTGCTCGGCCAGAATTTCAGTAGGGGCCATAAGTGCCGCCTGATAGCCATTTTCGACCGCTTGCAATGCAGCCAATACAGCCACCAGCGTTTTGCCCGAACCCACATCACCCTGCAGCAGTCGTAACATGGGCTGGCTGCGCGTGAGATCACGCGCTATTTCCTGGCTTACGCGTTGTTGTGCAGCAGTGAGAGTGAAAGGCAATGCTTGCAAAAACCGGGACTGGAATACGTCACCTTTGTTGCTGAGTCCCGGTGCAGTCTGCGCCTGCGCCTGATCACGCAAGCGCCGCAAACTTAAATAAGAAGCGAGCAACTCTTCAAATACCAGTCGTTGCTGCGCGGGGTGTTCGCCGCGTTCCAATTGCATTAATGACGCAGCCACTGGCGGCTGATGAATGTAAACCAACGCCGCCAGCAGTGGCATAAAATCGGACTGCTGACACAAGGCTGCTGGTAAATAATCAGGCAGGGTTTCGTCTTTGCGCAGCATTGCAAACACTTGCGTCAAAAGATTACGCAGTCGATTTTGTTGCAAACCTTCGGTAGCCGGATAGATGGGAGTCAGATGATCTGCCAGCGCAACCGGATCCTGCGTTGCCAGCAGTAGATATTCAGGATGAACCATCTCCACCCCGCCTTTGCCCCAGCGCACTTCTCCAAAACAACGAATGTGCGCACCGTTGATCAGCAAGTTTTTTTGCGCTGCGCTGAAATGAAAAAACCGTAAACTGGTAAGCCCGGTACCATCCTGCACTTTAACCATGAGGCTGCGCCGCCGCCCAAACACAACCGCACTGCCAACGATCAGTCCCTCGATTACCACATCGGTGCCATGTTGCAGCGCGCCGATTGGAGTCAGTTGCGTGCGATCCTGATAACGCAGGGGCATGTGAAAAAGCAAATCCAGAACAGTAGTAACGCCCAGTTTAGCCAAGCGTGCCGCGAGGTTAGGCCCGACCCCCTTAAGATGAGTTACAGGCAAGAGTTCCAGAGGGGTTGTGGCCAATGTGATAAGCGCAGCGGTTTTCATGCCAGCGGTGGCAACCCCTTTTACTGCGCGGCGGCAGGCATTATTTCTTGCAGCAAGTAGGTGCCCACATCCTGCAATTGCTCTTTGCTGAACACATCCATAAACGCTGGCATAGTGTTGCGACCATAAGAAGCCGTAGTCATGATCAAGCCCAGATCCAGTTTTTTGTCGAGCAAGGGAATGCCACCCTGATGACCGCCTTCACCGTTAGGGCCATGACAAGCCGCGCACAAAGTCGTGTAGATTTGTTTGCCACTGGCCAGATTGGCCGCATAACCGGTAATAGGTTCGACCACGGCACCGGCAATTGTTTCTGCCAAGGGTCGTAGTCCGGCACTTGCTGCAACGGGTGCAGCACTGGCGATTTCTTCCATAGTTCCCTGCAGCGAAAACATCCACACGGAGTCACCGTGTTTGCCGGTGGAATACAACGAGCCGGCAGAAACGATGGCAATATGTTGAATGCCTTTGTGCATGAAGGTGGTGGCGCTGCCATTCACACCTGCGTCGGTCTGGAACTCCCACAACTTGTTGCCGTTATCCTTGTCGAGAGCCACTACACGGCCATCGTTGCGTCCATGTACGATAACCCCGCCACCAGTAACAAGGGAGCCTGCCGAACAACTGGCAGTCCACTGCTGGCTCCATTTCACTTTATGGGTAGTTAAATCCATCGCAACCAACATGCCGCGAGCAGGAATGTTGGTGAGATTAAACGTACCACCCAACCAGCTTTGGGTGTGGGTGGGTGCGGAGTTTTCTGCTTCGCGAGATGCTCCGCCGATACGGTCGTTGGCACAAATGTACATCAAATGGCTAGCAGGATCGTAGGCAGATGGCGGCCAGTTCACGCCAGAAAGTGGTTTGTATAAAACGGCTTCGGTGGCAAAAGGCGTAAATATTCTGCCTTGGTTCACCAAGGTAAAGCCTTCGGGAGCTGCATCTATTTCGTTAGGCACTACAGTGTCGCCAATGGGATAGGGTTGAGTGGCGGCGGTTGCATTGCGCGGCTCCTGAGGCACGGGACGATCTTCAATGCCAATCAGTGGGGAGCCGGTAACACGGTCAAGAATATAGAGAAAACCAGATTTGGAAACTTCCGCAATGCCCTTACGCGCTACGCCATTTACATCTCCATCAAATAGCACCACAGGATTGGGAGAGTCATAGTCCCAAATGTCATGATGTACCTGTTGGAAGTGCCAGCGGTATGCGCCGGTATTTACATCTAATGCCACCATCGATACGGTAAACAAGTTGTCACCCGCACGGTTGGAGCCGTTGAGGTCGGGCCCGGCGTTGCCGGTGGAGAAATAGAGCAGGCCTAACTCTGGGTCTACCGCCGGGGTCTGCCAGATGGGAGCACCGCCCACTTGCCATGCATCGTTGTTAGCAGGCCAGGTATCGCCACCAAAATCGCCGGGTGCCGGAATGGTATAAAACGTCCAAAGTAGTGAACCGTCTTTAGCATCATAGGCTTTGATGCGGCCTCTGATGGCCAACTCACCACCAGCAAAACCTACGATGACCATGCCGTTGTAATACAAAGGGGCAGCTGTAATGGAGTAGCCCAGTAAAGGATCTTCAGCCTGAATTTCCCAGTTGATGGCGCCGGTGTCTTGATTTAAAGCGACCAGTTTGGCATCGAGCTGGCCTACGAAAATTTGGCCGGCACCCATGCCTACACCTCGGCTGAGCCAGCCACAACAAACATTGACGCGACCCGGATCAAGATTGGCCTGATAAGCCCAGCGTTTGTCGCCAGTTTCGACATCAATGGCAAACACATCATTTTCCCCGGTTGGTACAAATAACACGCCGTTATAAAACAACGGTTGTGCCTGTCCGGAATGGTTGGGGCCACTGCCGGAGCCGTTCATATGGACGCGCCAATCGGCTTTCATCCCGGCAATGCTGTCGCGGTTAATCTGATCGAGAGGAGAATAACGTTGGTTAAAAAGATTACCGCCATTCGTTACCCAGCTATCTGTGGGGTAGGCAACAAGATCGGCAGCATTAAAAGCGGGTGAACTGTTTTGTGCACAGGCCAAGGTCGACGTAAGGCTTAATACGAAAAATACGAGGGCAGGCCAATAATCGTTAAATTTCATAAAACACTCCACATAGGTGACCACACAGGGGCTTCAGATACAAAATGATGCGCATTTCTCAAATTAAAAACTAATTTTTTACCCGCGTCACTCGGGTCACTGATTTGATGATCCTGACCCGTTTCATCACCTTTGCCAGATGCACCCGGTTACGCACGGTAAGGGTCAGGTTCAAAATGCTGAATTGTGCATCACGGTCAGTAGTTGTCACTTTCTCGATGTTGGCTTCGGTGCTGGTTACCGCGTTGGCAATGGTAGCGATAATGCCGCGCTGGTGTTCGACTTCCACGCGCAACTCCACAGTGAACTCACCTTCCACGCCGGGATCCCAACGTAGGGCGACAAACTTTTTCGGATCGTTGCGTAATTCCGCCACGTTGTTGCAAGCGTCTGTGTGCACAATCATGCCACGGCCACTGCTCAAAAAACCCACAATCGGATCACCGGGTAAGGGATGGCAACATTTGGCGTAGGTCATCAACAAACCTTCTGTACCACGAATTGCAAGAGAAGCATTATCTGCTGCATCAGTAACGAGAGAATGGTGATCATCGGTTGGAATCAGTCGGCGGGCCACAATGAAGGCCATCCGATTGCCAAGCCCTATGTCTTCGAGCAAATCATCTAGAACTTCAAAGTTTGTTTCTTCGAGCAAGCCGCCCACTTTTTCCTTCGGGATGTTGGACAAATGAAAACCAAAACTCGACAAGGTTTTGTTGAGCAAACGTCGACCCAGTGAAATAGCTTCTGAACGCCGCTGGTTTTTCAGGTAATGACGGATATTGCTGCGTGCTTTACCGGTAATAACAAAACCTAACCAGGCTGGATTGGGCTGAGTACCAGAGGCGATAATCTCCACGGTCTGCCCGCTTTGTAGAGGCTGGCTTAAAGGAGCCAGCGTGCGGTTGATACGACAAGCGACGCAGGAATTGCCCACATCGGTATGGACAGCATAAGCAAAGTCCACCGCAGTAGAACCGGCCGGTAATTCCATGATGGTGCCTTTGGGCGTGAACACATAAATTTCATCCGGAAACAAATCGGTTTTGACATGTTCGATAAATTCCAGCGAATTACCCGCCTGTCGCTGCATTTCCAACAGGTCTTGCACCCATTGCCGTGCACGTATATGACTTTGGTTGGGACGATCATCGGATGATTTATAGAGCCAGTGCGCAGCAATACCGTTGTTGGCCATGGCCTCCATTTCATCGGTACGAATCTGGATTTCAATGGGTACCCCGTGCATGCCAAACAGGGTGGTGTGCAAAGATTGATAACCATTCACTTTGGGAATGGCGATGTAATCCTTAAACTTTCCTGGCACTGGCTTGTAGAGACTATGGACGGCGCCAAGGATGCGATAACAAGAGTCAACTTGATCGGTGACGATACGAAAAGCAAATACATCGGTAATCTCGTTAAATGAAATACGTTTCAAGCGCATTTTTTCGTAGATACTGAAGAGGTGTTTTTCGCGGCCGATAACGCGGCCGGGCAGAGTCTCACGCGTCAAACAGGCAACCAATGCGGCTTGCACTTGTGAGACCAATTCTTTGCGATGTCCCGTAACATTTTTTACTGCAGCTTCAATCAGTGGCGCCCGCATCGGATACAACATGCCAAAGCTTAACTCTTCAAACTCTAAGCGGATATTGTGCATTCCTAGTCGGTTGGCAATGGGCGCGTAAATATCGATGGTTTCTTTGGCGATACGGCGACGTTTGTCGATGCTCAGAACATCAAGAGTGCGCATGTTGTGCAGGCGGTCGGCCAGCTTCACCAGAATTACCCGGATGTCTTTGGCCATGGCCATGGCCATTTTTTGAAAGTTTTCGGCCTGCACTTCGGCCTGCGTATTGAAATTAAGCTTGTTGAGTTTGCTGACCCCGTCCACCAGGTTGGCCACGGTTTCACCAAATTGGCCGGCAATGGCATCGCGAGTCAAACCAGTATCTTCAATTACATCGTGCAGCATGGCGGCCATCAGGCTCTGATGGTCCAGGTGCATTTCAACCAAAATGTTGGCAACTGCAAGCGGATAG
>CAIMTR010000006.1 GCA_903844415.1 uncultured Gammaproteobacteria bacterium | reverse complement strand
TGCTTGTCGATGAAACTCTGCCATGGTCATGGCTGCGTCAATTTCTTTTGGCATTGCATCGCTGGCCGAAAAAACGCCAATGATCTGGCCTTCTTTTGACTTAATGGGGAGATGACGGAAGCCGCGTTCGATCATGATGAGGATTGCTTCGGAAACGGTCGTATCCGGACCGACGCATTGCGGGTTGGGTGTCATAACCTGGGCCACGGTGGTTGCCTTAGGGTCAAGAGCCTTGGCTAATACTCGCGTCATTAGGTCGCGCTCGGTGACGATCCCTTTCAGCTGACCAGTGGTGTCAAAAATTAAAACACTTCCGCAATTAATTTTTGTCATGAGACAAGCCGCCTCCCAGTTGGATGCGTCAAGCAATAGATTGACCACATGCCGGGCCGACATAGATTTTGAAACCAGTCGCTCTGTCATGGTATGCCTCCACTCAAAGGTTTAACTTGAATATGAATTTGATGATCTGATTATCTCAACGATTGATTGATTTGTGAAAGTACTTTTTTGCCGGGGCACAATTCTTTTTCCTGCAAGGAATTGAGCGGCAGGTGAGTGGAATTTAGAGAAGCATGCAAATCTAGGGCCAGTGGATCCAGATAAAGCAAGCCGGTGACTATCTCGCCCATTTCGTGTTTATCGTTCATATAACTCAAGGCCTCGTAGCGTTTGCCGGGATCGTATGATTTGTCAACTTTTCTCAAGCGAAGAAAAGTACCGTCGTGCTGTTCGACTTCAATAACTTCTCCTTCAGCATATTCGGCGGTGATTTCAGAGCGATGAGGCATAAAGTCAATTTTGCTGACGGATTCGTTGTGTTGACGCACATAGTCGTAACTCTTGGTGCTGCCATTGTGATTATTAAAGGCTACACACGGACTGATGACATCGATAAAAGCGGCACCGCCGTGGCCGATAGCGCCCTTAATCAAAGGAACCAACTGTTCTTTGTCACCGGAAAACCCCCTAGCCACGTAAGTAGCGCCAAGTTGTAACGCTAAGCCAACCAGGTCTATCGGTGAATCTGTGTTGGTTACCCCTTTTTTACTTTTTGAACCTCTATCAGCTGTGGCCGAGAACTGGCCTTTGGTCAGTCCGTATACGCCGTTGTTTTCAACAATATAGGCCATATTCACACCGCGACGCATGGCATTGGCAAACTGACCCAACCCGATGGAAGCCGAGTCGCCGTCTCCTGAAACGCCAAGGTACAGCAGTTCGCGGTTGGCAAGATTGGCACCGGTCAACACCGAAGGCATGCGACCGTGTACGGTATTAAAGCCGTGTGATGCACCAAGAAAGTAGTCAGGAGTTTTTGAACTGCAACCAATACCAGAGAGTTTGGCAACCCTGTGCGGCTCTATGTTCATTTCCCAGCAAGCCTGAATAATGGCTGCAGAAATAGAGTCATGGCCGCAACCGGCGCACAAAGTGGAGACTCTGCCTTCGTAATCTCTGCGGGTATAGCCTACCTGATTGGTTTTCAGGCTGGGGTGATGCATACGCGGTTTGGCAATATAAGTCATGCGGGCTCCGCGTTTTTGTTTTTGCTGTTTTTACCAGAGTGTCGTTGCGACAGTCGCTCATGAATAGTTGAATGGATAAAGCGTGCTGTGATCGGTGTGCCGTCGTAATGTAGAACCTTGATCAAGCGGGAGGGGTCAATGTCAAGTTC
>CAIMTR010000005.1 GCA_903844415.1 uncultured Gammaproteobacteria bacterium | reverse complement strand
TGACTGCCAACATCAAATAATCACCGCTTTTACTTTGGGTAATAGTATTGGCTGCGCTAAGAGAAATCTTGTCGTAAGCCTCGATGTGTTTGCTGTTGTAGGCAATACCATAGTGATTGGTGTGTAAATTAGTTGCAGCAGGCAGGTTAATTACAGACCAATCACTTGCTTCTTTTAAATAGTGCTGAGAATAGCCAAAACTGATCAGGCTATCTCCAGAAAAATATACACAAAAAATTCCCAACATATACAAAAAACGTTTGGTGCTATGGTTGGCCAGTGCTTTTTCGTACATTGAATTGAGCGCGCCTGGTACCAGTGTCAATAACAAAATACACAGCAATGCGGCATAACGCTGCGTCAGAAAATGCATGATAAACAGAAACAGCAACAACCCCAGCAGGGTGCAGGCAATATAGCTGAGCAGTAACCAGCGAATTTTATGTGGAAGGTTTAGGTGACCATGCCAGGCCGCAAAGAGAAGTAATACCGTGAATGGCACGCTCAGTGCGTTGACGAGGTTGGCAACTACAGTAAAAAAATAAGCGAATATTGCAATCATCAGCCCATACCCCACATTGTCAGTGCCGGGAAAGTTTTCGACTGTAAAAAGCGCGGTATTAACATTCAACGCGCTGTCGGTGAGTACAGTTCCTAAGTTGAATAGTTGGGGCAAGTAGTACCGATAAGCGTATTGCATCAATTCCAGCAGATTTATTTGCAGCAAAAATGCCAGCATCAACACTAGCAAAATCGAAGCAAACAATACGCTGATCAATGTCAGGAAATGTTTGCCTTTATTCGCAGTAGTTCCAAGGAGCAAAGAGAAAGGCACAAAAATTGCCAGCAAAATTCCTTCCAACCGAAACAGGATGGCAACCAGCACGGCCAGACTCCAGCAGATTGCACTACGCAGCAGACCATTGCGTTGGTACACAATGAGTTGCTGCAAGCTCAGTAAAGTGAAAGCCCAGAACGCGAAATCTCGAATCAGGAAAAACCGCATCTCGTTTAGTAAAGGAAAAACCAGAATAGTAGCAGCGGCAAAACATTGAATACGTTGCTGGTGTGATTGATCGCCAGAAAATTCGCAGCTTATTTTAATAAAACTAAATACCAGCAAGGCAAAGCTGGCGGTATTGAGTAGATGAGCGGCTAACAGCAGAGAGCCGGGTAATATAAGGTCTGCCAGCGCGATTAGGATGGAATAACCATACCATCCGTAAGAGTCCAAAACCGCGTCTATTCCCGCACTGTTAAAAATTTCTGCAGCACGTAAATAACCATAGGCATCATCGTTGAGCAAAGGATTAGTTAAAATGCTGAATGCCGATAACAAACAACTGAGCACGATGGCTAGGAGTCCAATAGTGTTGCTGCTAGTAATAGTAGGAAATTTCATCAGGCTTCAGGCTTTGCTGATTGAGAGATTGAAGGAGCTGGGATGCGCTTATCCACATTGTGCGCATCAGCAGATTGTTCAGCAAGTAGTTGTGCAAGCTCTTCACGTTTTGGAGTAGGTACTGCGGCGAGGTAGTAGTTGACGCAAGATTGTAGTTGCGCATCTGAGTAATGTTGCGCTGCACAAAATTGCAGCAGGTCGCGTACACATTCCAATGCAGCATTTGACTTGGGCAAAATGTGTAATCGGCTAGGATCCAACACAGCAAGTTCCGTGTTTTGAAGCAGGATGTTGTCGGTATTAACGTGTAAGCAATACAACTGAGCGCTGTGTAAACGTGCGAAAAATTCTGCAGCTTGCGCTGCATGCACTTGTTGTTTGTCTAGCGTACACAAGGGTAAACCTTTGGGTACAAAGCAGCTGATCGCCGTGATTTTTCTGGATTCAATACGGAATATATTATCCACCGTTATGGTAGTAATACCCTTGCTGCGCAACAGTTTGCTGAGTTTGTCGAGATTCAAGGCTGGATGTTTGACCTTATTCCAACCGGTCGCCAGACCCGGCATGGTCCAAAGTTGCAAGCCGGTTTGCAGCTGTATTTTTTGGGTGCTACTTGTGCTGCCACTGAGAATTTCGGCAGCAGTCAGCAAACTTTGGTACTGTTGTTCGCTGAGTTTTTTGTTGGGGGTGCTGATATTAATGTATGGGCTGTCTGGTTTACCCCCGCGCTGAGTTTTGAATCGTTTGTGCATCCACAGATATTGGGACGGATCGAATTTGATGGCGTATTCCAACATGTGGTTGATCAAAGTGGCATCCGCCACCTCATCATCGCTTGGAAATGGTGCTGGCACGGGAATAAATTCGATGACATAAATCGGTTTGTGCCGCATGCGGTGATGGCGTAGCAACAGTACTGAAGAATTGTTAATTGCTGCAAAACGACTAGCAGTAGTGATTGTGGCGGCATCTTGGCCAAAAAAAGGTGCGTACACGGCTTGGCTTGGGCCGTAATCCTGGTCTGGTGCGTACCACAAGATTTTTCCCTGGCGCAGATGTTTTACTGGGCCGCGTAGGTCGTTACGTTCAAATACACCCGTGCAGTTGCGTAATCTGCCACGCAACATGAAAGCATCAAACAAGGGATTGTTGTGTGCACGGTAGGTAACCGCAATGGGATAACGCAGCGCTAGTAAATTGGCCGTAAAATCCAGAGTGGTGTAGTGGGCGCCGAGTAGCAAAACACCCTTACCTTTGGCCAAGGCCTCATCCATGTGCTGGGCACCGCTGTAAGCTATCAGTTCGCTGAAATGTTGCGGCGGACGCACCCAGCCGGTAGCGGTCTCGATCAAGCCTTTACCATTTTCTATAAAACTACGTATGACCAGGTCTTCCTGCGCGTCTGCATCCAGTTTCGGGAAACACAGCGCAATATTGACACGGGTGATATAACGCCGCTCGCGTGCAAGTTTATAGGTTGCTAGTCCTAGCAGTTTGCCAATATACAAACGCACGCCTATAGGTAACCACGCAACGATAAACAGCAACACGATTGCAGCCCAGGTTAGCCAATGCCTAGGAGCCAAAAAAGTAGAGTTGGGAGGGGGTATTTGGGAGGCCACAATCCGGAAATAGTAAAGTTTATGAGACACCGTGATTGTAACAGAAGCAATCTGTACTGAACTTAAGCTGCTGCTGCCACGCCCTTAGAAGCCATCTGCAAAGTTCCGGTCAGCTTCCAATAACGGCTCTATGTTATTATTGCGGCGAAATTTTTATGACAAATCACCATGAAACTTGAAATCCCCCGTTTTGATAAAGCTCGAATTCTAGTCGCTGGCGATGTGATGCTGGATCGTTACTGGATGGGGGGTACTTCGCGTATATCGCCGGAAGCCCCGGTACCTGTGGTCAAAGTAGGAAGTATTAAAGACAGTCCTGGCGGTGCAGGTAACGTGGCACTTAACCTTGCTGCATTAGGGGCGGCGACGTCGCTGGTGGGTTTGGTGGGTGATGACTCTAATGGGCGGGAACTTGAAACCGCTCTTAATTCTGCAGGTGTTTTCTGCGACTTTCATCGGGTGGCAGATAAACCGACCATCACCAAATTGCGAGTAATCAGTCGTCATCAACAATTGATTCGTTTGGATTTTGAAGAGTCCTTTGCCTTGAGTGATGCTAGTCATTTACAGGATAAAGTATTGCGTTTGTTGGATAAAATAGACGTGTTGATATTGTCCGACTACAACAAAGGGGCTTTGTTGGCAGTGACAGATTTGATTGCAGCCGCAAAAGCTGAGGGGATCCCCATACTAGTCGACCCCAAAGGGGGGGACTTCTCGATTTATCGCGGTGCTACATTACTCAAGCCCAACTTACACGAATTTGAAAGCATCGTGGGTCCTTGCCGCTCTGAAACTGAATTGGTGATTAAAGCCAAGCAATTGCTGCATGACCTACAGCTACAAGCTTTGCTCATAACCCGTGGTGAACATGGTATGAGTCTGATCCAGCAGGATGAACCGGAACAACATTTTCCGGCGCGTGCACGTGATGTGTATGACGTTACAGGGGCGGGAGATACGGTTATCGCCGTGCTGGCTGCTTCCATAGGTGCAGGTTTGCCCTTGCCTGAATCGGTCGCCCTGGCCAATATTGCTGCGGGTCTGGTAGTAGCCAAGCTCGGTACCGTTGCCATCAGCGGCCCGGAATTACGCCGCGAAATACAGCGTGATGGCGGTGCCGACCGAGGTGTAATGACGCAAAGCCAATTACAACTGGCAGTGGCTGATGCGCGCGCACACGGAGAAAAAATTGTATTCACCAACGGTTGTTTTGACATCATTCATGCTGGTCACGTTGGTTATTTGAAAGAGGCTAAAAAACAGGGCGATCGCCTAGTGGTAGCAATCAACGATGATTTGTCTGTTACCCGCCTTAAGGGCAAGGGCCGCCCCATCAATTCGATCGAACGACGCATGGCAGTAGTCAGTGGCCTAGAGTCGGTGGATTGGGTCGTGTCGTTTAGTGAAGACACTCCGGAATCATTGCTGATGGCTATCAAGCCGGAATTACTGATCAAGGGTGGAGATTATGGTATTGGTCAGGTGGTCGGTTCCGATTTTGTGAATTCTTACGGCGGAAAAGTTATGGTGCTGTCATTTCTGGATGATTGTTCCACTTCGGCTATTGTGTCGAAAATACAGCATGACTTAACTAAAAATAAATAATTCGCTTAGAGCTTTGCTGAGTTCGGCCTTTGGTTTCTTAGGCGTTACCGCTTTTTTTCGCCAAGACTGCTTTCGCAAGGGCAACATTTTCGGCCAGATGTTGTGGATTAATGGTGCCTGCAATCATGCTTTGAATGCCGGGTGTGGTCAGAATCAGCTCGATACTTTCCCGTAATATATCGCGGTCAGGATGTTGCGAGTGGAGATGTCCACTCATTAATCCTTTTTTCACCAATACCCCTTTCCCCAAAGTATGTGCCAAAGTTACCACCGCTTGGTCTTGTTGTTGCAGATTGTAGGTGAGCATAACTACATCCAGCGCCGCAATTGCTTTTAGTCCGCCTGATACAGTTTTGGTTGACATGCCGATGGCGCGAATCAAACCAAGTTTTTTACACTGGTGCAGCGCCTCCACACACTCGCTGTGCTCCAATATGTCTTCGTCATTGCCATCCGAATGAATCAACACCAAATCCAAGTAGTCGGTACCAAGCCGTTTAAGGCTGCGTTCAACACTGGCTCGTGTATGGCGTGCACTGAAATCAAAAGCCGATTTACCTTCCGAAAATTCTTCACCCACCTTGGTCACAATTACCCAGTCAAGACGGTTTTCAAGCAAATTTCCAAGGCGTTCTTCACTGCTGCCATAAGCAGGAGCAGTGTCTATTAGGTTGATACCGAGCTCGCGCGCTTGTGAGAGCAGGGTGCGTACTACTTCATCGTCGGGCAGAGTAAACGCCGAGGGATATTTTACTTGCTCGTTGCGGCCGATTTTGACAGTACCCAAACCCAGCGCAGAAATTTGGATGTCGGTGCCAGGCAAGTTGCGCAAAAAATTTGGGTTAACCGTCATTGACCATTGCATCCCAAGGTGCATCTGCTATGCCAGGAAAATGCAGGCCAGTTAGTGGCGCATCAGGTAGGCCACGTGGCACTACACTTTGGGAAACCAGTAAATTCAAAACATAACTGGCCAGCATGGGCGCGAGTGTCAGCTTGGTGGGCCAACAGTACAGCATGTTAGCTGCGCACAGCACACTACATTGGTCGGGACGTTTTCCATCAGGCTGTTTGGCTTCGGCACGGTTAATAAAAAAACTGAGCCAACGGGCCTGGCTTAAATCACACCAAGGAAACAGCTGAGCCAACTTGAGTTTACTCTTAATAATTTGCTCTTCCTTGCTGATGCTGGCGCCGACTTCCGCCAGTTCACCGCCAAGATACCAAGCCGCCGCACCATCACTGCAATGATGAGTTGTGATGGTCAATTCTGGTGTTGATGTAAGTTGTTCCGACACGCAATGGACATACACTCCGGCCTTAATGTTGTGTTTTACCACCACCATTTGCAGTGGGCGTAACTGCATGTCAACAGCGGGAGGTCGCAGCGTGCGCAACAAACTTGCACTACCTTCACCGCAGGTACTGATAAATCGCTGAGCACTTAATTGCAGCCCATTGTGTAAAGTGATGGACTGTATTTTGCCATCAGCATCGTGCTGTAGTTGGGTGTTGTCCCAATCAATGTGATAAATATAATCGTGATGGCGTTTGGCGAGCGTAGTTAACAACGAACCAACATCTACCACGATGTCATGCAATCGGTACAAGG
>CAIMTR010000004.1 GCA_903844415.1 uncultured Gammaproteobacteria bacterium | reverse complement strand
TCAGTTCACTGTCACGTTTGCTGTCGTATGCCATCGCAGCTACCAGACCTATGCCAAGACCAAGCTTTACGTAGGTTTTTATTACATCTGCATCAATGGCTGTAAGTACAATGTTGGGTGTTAAACCTGCATCGTCAAAAACTTTACTAACCAAACTACCGCCGGTGAAGGCAAAGTCGTAAGTAATGAGGGGAAATTGCACCACTTTTTTCAAAGTCAAAGGCTTGGACTTAAGCAATGGATGCCGTTTGGGAGTAATGATGCAACGATTCCATTCATAACATGGCAAACATAACAGCGCAGAATTTTTGCTAATAGCTTCGGTTGCAATGCCAATATCGGCCGCACCACTGGCCACCTCTTCAGCAACTTGAGTAGGGTTTCCCTGATGAATACTCAGTACCACATTGGGCCAGGCAGCCGTGAATTTTTGAACCGGTATCGGGAGAAAATATCGCGCTTGAGTATGCGTGGTTGCAATAGTCAACGTACCTCGATCCTGCTGACTAAATTCTTCACCCACTCGCACCAGATCTTGCATGGCACGTAATACTTTTTCAGCCTGCTTCACTACAAGCTGGCCGGCTGCGGTAATGCCCACTAGACGTTTGCCATGACGCTGAAAAATCTGCAAGGCCAACTCTTGCTCCAATAGTTGTATTTGCCGACTAACACCCGATTGCGAAGTGTGCAGAGTCAAGGCGGTCTGAGAAATGCTAAGCCCTTGACGCACAATTTCTGTCAAATATTTTAATTGCAGTAGTTTCATAAAAAAATCATATATCTTTTTATCGCATAAACATATGCCAATATATCACTAAATTGCTCTTAAGTTGTCTGCTAGAGTGACGACCATTGTTTATCAGTAGTGATTTTTTTATGGATTTATTGTATTCAATTTCAGGGTTTGTGGTGGGAATGCTGGTCGGCATTACAGGTGTTGGTGGCGGATCATTGATGACACCACTTTTGGTGTTCATGTTTGGTTTTCAGCCGGCTGTTGCGGTGGGTACCGACCTGCTTTATGCCGCAATCACCAAAACAGGTGGTGTATTTGTACATCATGGCACGCATAACTCAGTTGAATGGCGCATCGTGGCATTGATGGCCCTCGGCAGCTTACCAATGGCAATAGCAACCTTGCTGGTGATTCGCTATTACATGTCCATAGGTACCGAGCTCACGGGAATAGTGACTTTTTCTCTTGGCCTTGCATTAGTGCTTACCAGTACTGCCATGCTTATCCGCGCCATCTTGTTGCGCAATTCAATACCTGTCATTGCTGGCTCGCAACTTAACTATCATTCTACTGCACGATTTGCTCCACCCTGGGACATTCCAGCTACTGTTTTAACCGGAGCTGTACTTGGTGTACTGGTTACACTTACTTCTGTTGGTGCGGGTGCACTGGGTACGGTTGCATTACTGTTTCTTTATCCACGTTTGAGCACACTTAAAATTGTTGGCACCGATCTAGCACATGCAATCCCGTTAACTATGGTGGCAGGTTTGGGCCATTGGGCCCTGGGCAATGTCAATATGACATTGTTGGGTAGCCTGTTAGTAGGTTCTCTGCCAGGCATTTGGATCGGAAGTCATTTAAGCGCGAAAATTCCTGAACGTTTTTTACGCCCTTTTTTGGCAGCCATCCTAATGCTTATTGGGCTTAAATTTGTATTGCAGTAACCAGGCTTTTATTTCTAAATTTATGCAAACAGTAATCTCCCAATTGACTCAAGACAAATACACCATGTTCAGCAATCGTCTGCACAAGGTGTATACCCACCTGCGCAAGAAAGCCAAGACCCAGGGCGTGAGTTGTTACAGACTGTACGATCTAGACTTGCCTGACTTTCCCTTCGCTATTGATTTGTATGAAGACCATATTTATGCAGCTGAGTATCAGCGCAAACATACCCTTACCGAAGACGAACATAACCAATGGCTAGCGCAAAGTCGCGACTGTATTGCGCAAATACTCCATATTCCGACACAACACATTCACGTCAAACAGCGCGCTGTCATCACCGATCGTAAAGAACAATACAATAAAGTTGCAGACACCTCCGCCACAAAAATAGTGAACGAGAACGGCCTGCAATTTCAGGTCAACCTGAGCGATTATCTGGATACTGGTTTATTTCTTGATCATCGCCCAACACGCGCCATGGTCAGAGAGTTGAGTGAAAACAAAGAGGTGTTGAATTTATTCGCATATACTGGCTCATTTTCCGTTTATGCGGCCAAGGGTAAGGCGCGAACAGTGCATACTGTTGATATGTCCAACACGTACATCGAATGGGCGCAAAGAAACTTTTTACTTAATGGTATTGATCCGAACGACCATCGATTTATTACTGCAGATGTAATGGCTTTACTGCCAGAACTAGCAACCGGTAGCATGGATATCATCGTGTGTGATCCACCCACTTTCAGTAACAGCAAAAAGATGAGCGGAGTATTTGACGTGCAGAGGGATCACCCTGCTTTGCTTAATCAATGCCTACGAATTCTAAAGCCCGATGGCAAGATTATCTTTAGCACCAACAATCGTAAATTTCGCCTGTTTGATCACCACATCAATACTAATGCCATCCAGGATATAACACGCTCGACAACCGGTTTTGATTTTGAAGGCAAACTGGACAGGCAATGTTATTTATTAGCCCACAGCATTCATGACAAACTTTCTACAAATTACTCAGCGTAGGAAATACGGTAAATTACACCGTTAAAATCATCAGACACCAACAATGATCCATCTTGAGTTTGTTCGACATCTACCGGGCGACCCCAGTAACTATTGTCTTGTAGCCAACCAGTAGCAAAATCTTCAAAACTTACTGCTTTGTTGTTTTCGAAACGCATCAAACGAATTTTATAGCCATCGATGGGGTCTCTATTCCATGAACCATGATAAGCGGCAAACAACTGGTTGGTATAAGTGGCTGGAAATTGATCTCCATTGTAAAACTCAATACCAAGCCCAGCATTATGGGCTGGCATTTCGAGTATGGCTGGTGTGAATTCATTCACGCCCATGGTGGTCGTAAATTCTTTGTCGAGAATGGTTTTTCCATAGCGATAGGGGAAACCAAAATGCTGTCCTGCTGTTGTGACAACATTCAATTCTTCAGGTGGGATGTTATCTCCCAATAAATCACGACCATTATCGGTAAACCATAATTCACCGCTACTAGGATGCCAATCAAAACCCACAGAGTTACGTACACCGCGGGCATACACTTCCAGATTGGAGCCATCGAGATCCATACGTAAGATCGTACCGTGCAAACCCTCAGGTTCACACATGTTGCAGGGAGCCCCAACTGGTACATAAATTTTATTATCTGGACCAATATTGATAAATTTCCAACCGTGCATATAGTCATTGGGCAAAGAAGCATTGATCACTACGGGTGCGGGCATTGCATGTAACTTACCCGCAACATTTTCATATTTAAGAATGCGGTTAATTTCAGCCACGTAAAGATCACCATCGTGAAAGGCAACGCCATTGGGATAATTTAAGCCTTCCAGAATAGTAATCACCTCATCACCTTTGTTGTCACCATTGGCATTTGGTATTGCATACACCTTACCAATGGCTGGAGCACCTTGTGCACCACGAGTACCCACATACAGTGTGCCATCATCACCCATGGCCATGCTGCGGGCTTCTTCCATGCCACTTGCATAAAGCGCAATGCTGAATCCAGCAGGTAATTTAATGTTGCTCAGGTTCTGCTCAACATCACCCTTAAGTGGATTGTTGGCAGCAGTAAATGCAGGCGGCGGTGCTTGGGCAAATACTGAAGGAAGAAGGAAAAATGCTGGAAAAAAACACAATAAACGGCAAAATTTCATGGCTTCTTACCTGTACTGCTTAGGATAAATATGGTGCGGACGGAGAGACTTGAACTCTCACACCAATGGTACTGGAACCTAAATCCAGCGCGTCTGCCGTTTCGCCACGTCCGCAAGAGAGTGCATTATAGCCTACGCTTTAGTTGTTAAGCGAAGGACAATAATGAAAAAAAGAAATGTTGATACTTCGATAAAACAGGCACAGAAACAACACGACTTCCTAGTGTTATTGTCCAACCCGCTGTTGCAGGCTGTTTATGCTGGTTTGTAAAGCGGCCATAGTTTGATTCAACTGCAATCGGTAAACATTTATAGATTCAATGTCCTCTTGAGCAGTACTGAGGCGTTTTTCTACATCGGCTTCGACTGAATTCATCGAAGCCTTGACCCGATTAAGATCTGCGTTAATGACAGTCAATTGCTGCCCTAGATCGTCCATACCAGCGAAGTTTTTGTTGATATCTTCCAATCGTTCACCAATGGCGGCAACTTGGTTGGTATGTTGATTGAGCATGGAGCCGTGGGTCGTCACAGCCGCTTCAATCGATGTGACTGTGGCTTTTAAGGCAGCCACAGTAGTGACCAGTGTTTCGCTTTCGGTTTTAAGAGTATTTCGTGCTGCCCAAAGTTTGTCGATTTCTGTAAAGTTAAACTCCACTTTTTCCATTAAGCCCAGTGCAGACTGGGAAGTAGCAGCATCCATGTCATTGAGACTAGATTCGAGCTGGGCAATACGGCTGTTGGATTCAATCAATTGAACATTAGTAGCCAATCCTGACTGATAGAAGTAATACCCGGTACCCACACTGGCAAAAAAGCCCAATACCAGAAAGGTCAACAGGAAAATTACTGTACTACTTGTTTGGGAAGCATAAACTTCTTGCGCTGATGAGGGTTGCACCGAAGCAGTAGCAGTACTGCGATTGCGTCTGCGGTGAGAAACCAGCTCATCCCGTTCAGGAACTATGCTGGAGATATCGTCGAAATTATCAGGGGTCTGTGCCATAGACTGAATTATACGTGCAAAAAGCTGCGGGATATAGATCAAGTAACTATTTTCATTACATAAAAATAATGTTGTTGATATAAACCTACAGCTAAGTAGGCGACAGCAAATCCTGATAAAAACAAACTTACTTCTAATGAATGAATGTGACCGGCATATAAGCAAAATCTAACGATGCGCTTATCTAACACAATCCAATTCACACAACAAAAAAACCCCCGCAATGCGGGGGTTTCGGTAATGCTTGTCACAGCTGGAAAACAGCTTACATCATGCCATCCATTCCACCCATTCCACCGCCCATACCACCACCGCCACCAGCCGGTTTTTCTTCCGGGTGCTCAGCAATCATGGCTTCAGTGGTTAACATCAAACCTGCTACGGAACCGGCTGCCTGCAGGGCAGAACGGGTAACCTTGGTTGGATCCAAAATACCCATTTCCAGCATGTCGCCGTATTCGCCAGTGGCAGCGTTGTAACCTTTGTTGCCTTTGAGGCTACGTACTTTGTCCAATACAACGGACGCATCATCACCAGAGTTAGAAGCAATTTGTCGCAAAGGAGCGGTAAGTGCGCGTTGCAGAATGGCCAAGCCAACATTTTGGTCTTCGTTATCACCTTTCAAGCCTTTAATGGCTTGCAGTGCGCGTACCAAAGCAACACCGCCGCCAGGCACTACGCCTTCTTCAACGGCAGCACGGGTTGCGTGCAATGCATCTTCTACGCGGGCTTTTTTCTCTTTCATTTCGATTTCGGTGCTGGCACCTACTTTTATTACGGCGACACCACCGGCCAATTTGGCCACACGTTCTTGCAGTTTTTCGCGGTCGTAATCGGAAGATGTTTCTTCGATCTGGGCGCGCAACTGGGTTACACGACCTTCGATTTTTACACTGTCGCCAGCTCCATCAATAATGGTGGTGTTGTCTTTGGTCAGGATGACACGTTTGGCAGAACCTAAATCAGTTAAAGTTGCACCTTCCAAATTGAGGCCCAGCTCTTCTGCAATTACGGTAGCACCAGTCAACACAGCAATATCTTGCAACATGGCTTTACGACGATCACCAAAACCAGGGGCTTTGGCAGCAGCAACTTTTACAATGCCACGCATATTGTTGACAACCAGAGTGGCCAGCGCTTCGCCTTCAACATCTTCTGCAACAATGAACAGAGGACGACCGGATTTGGCAACGCCTTCTAGCACTGGCAACATTTCTCGAATGTTGGAGATTTTTTTCTCAACAAGCAAAATCAACGGGTTTTCGAGTTCAGCCGCCATGGTGTCTTGATTGTTGATAAAATAAGCCGACAGGTAACCACGATCAAACTGCATACCTTCAACAACAGCCAGTTCGTTTTCGAGACCGGAGCCATCTTCAACAGTAATAACACCTTCTTTACCTACTTTCGCCATGGCTTCAGCAATGATGTCGCCTACGCTTACATCACTGTTGGCAGAGATACTGCCCACTTGTGCAATTGCCTTGTTTTCGGTGCAGGGCTGGGACAATTTGATAAGTTCTGCAACTACTGCCGCAACACCTTTATCAATGCCGCGTTTAAGATCCATTGGGTTCATACCGGCAGCAACTGATTTCAAACCTTCGTTCAAAATTGCCTGGGCCAGAACGGTAGCTGTGGTGGTGCCGTCTCCAGCAACATCAGAAGTTTTAGACGCAACTTCTTTTAACATCTGCGCGCCCATGTTTTCGAACTTGTCTTTGAGGGTAATTTCTTTTGCAACTGACACACCGTCTTTGGTCACGGTGGGGGCGCCAAAAGATTTGTCGATAACCACGTTACGACCTTTAGGACCCAAAGTTATTTTTACCGCGTCAGCCAGGAGGTTTACTCCTCGGACCATGCTCTGACGGGCCTTATCACCAAATAATACGTCTTTAGACATTGTTAGATACCTGTAATTTTATGAGTTCAATATGAAATTCGAGGGGGTGGACAGAGTTTCGGAGGATTAACCTTCCAGCACACCGTAGATTTCGCTTTCGCTCAGGATGAGCAATTCTTCGTCGCCAATCTTTACGGTATTGCTAGCGTATTTGCCAAACAACACTTTATCGCCCACTTTAAGGCCAACTGGACGTACCGTGCCGTTATCCTGCACTTTGCCAGGACCTACAGCCAATACTTCGCCTTGTGAGGGCTTTTCTGCGGCGGAACCTGGCAGCACAATGCCACCTGCAGTTTTGGTTTCTTCTTCTTTGCGTTTAACTACAACGCGGTCGTGTAATGGACGTATTTTCATTGCTTTTGTCTCCAACATTTACTTAAAAAATAACCTTCAATACCGGAATATTTCCAGTTCCTAATATCGGCAGGGGATTACACCAGTGCGGCTCGAACCCCTGAGTTCCTTGACTAAGATGGGGTGTGCGTTCCTGATTTCAATGGCTATTATGCAATTATTTTTAGGTTTTTGCCTGACTTTTACTAGCTTGTTTATTGGTGTCAATGGGCGTCGTTTGCGTAAGAGCCTCAATAGGTGAAGCCTCGCGAACAAACTCACCTTCATAGAAGGTCTTGCATGTTTGCCCTGTATGGGATTCGTGTTGCCCCATCTTGTAACTGGTAAAAGTGCCACCCCCAACCCCATTGCCAAAAGTCTGCAACATGCCAGCGCGTAGTAAATAGGCCACCAGAGGGTGCCTGGTGAACGGAATCAGAAACACAACACCCAATATATCGGTGATAAAACCTGGAATAAGGAAAAGTACGCCACCAACTGCTAGCATAAATCCTTCCAGCAACTCAGCGGTGGGCAACTCACCGCTTTGCATACGTTGCTGTGCACGTATAAGAGTCGCAAACCCCTGCCGCTTGATTATTTGTACACCGACATAAGCTGCTAACAAGACAATTGCGATGGTTCGCAG
>CAIMTR010000003.1 GCA_903844415.1 uncultured Gammaproteobacteria bacterium | reverse complement strand
TGCTGCATGTAACCAGCACTTTTGTTGTAATTTTCTTTGGGGCGTGCCAAATCAATATCATTGTGAGCTACGTTTAAGTCTCCACAGACAATTACCGGTTTATGCTGTTCCAGATTTTTTAAATATCGCAAAAAAGCTTGATCCCACTGTTGACGATAATCCAGCCGTTTTAGTTCGCTGCCCGAATTTGGTGTATAGACATTAACAAGGTAGAAATTTTCAAATTCGGCTGCGATTACTCGTCCTTCCTGGTCATGTTCGGCAATGCCTAGGTCATTAGTTGCAGCAAATGGTGGCTTGCGGGTAAGTATTGCCGTACCCGAATACCCTTTTTTTACAGCCGAATTGCTATAGATTGTAAAACCCTCCAGTTCTGCCAACGCGGCCACTACTTGTTCATCTTGAGCCTTGGTTTCTTGTAAGCAGATTACATCCGCTTCGGTAGCAAGCATCAGAGCAATGAAATCTTTTTTTACTACTGCACGAATGCCATTTACATTCCAGGATACTATTCGCATAACTTTATCTCGTTGGTGACTATAGGTTGGTTTGCATGCTGGAAAAAGTATTGGGTTTTAATCACAAAAAAAATCAGCGCCAACATAACAACTGGCACTATTAATGTAAGCCTGTTGTTAAAACTTCTGAAAATATTTCGGAATTGAAACGTGTCTATGAGATGTTGTTGTTACTTACCTGTAAAAACATAATATTTATTCAACAAGTAGGACAAAAGTACATATACAACTCCAGCAAATATTTGACTCAAGGCTACATGTAGATTGAATTTATATAGCAGCATAATAAGCATTCCATAGTTTGCTGCATATGAAACTCCGAAAACTAACAAAAAACGTACAAACGGTTCCAACTTGTTCCTTATGGTGTCGTTTTTATACGTGCTGCTAGTGGTAAACGTAAAGTTGAGGTTCAGGATGAAACTCATCAGAAGTGCGAGTGCATAACCACAAAAGTTACTGACTTCAGGCGAAAGGCGGGCAAAGTACATAAAGCTAAATATAAGGCTGTACCCGAATATCGTATTGAAAATACCCACCAGTATAAATCGCATAAATTGAGACATAGATCTGGTCATTAATCGGGTCATTAATCGGGTCATAAATTGGGCTATAGAGGGCGTTTTGCCTGCACCCAATACTGCCCTCCAAGAGGTAGCCAACCAAGTGCCTTTTCTAAAGGTGCCAACCAGGACAATGCGGGGGGAATAAAAAGACAATAGGCTTTGCGTTCGACTGTGAACCCCGCTTCGGACAATAAATTTGTTAGTTCTGTAGGTTTTAGCAAAATGGCATCGGCATCATACGGACAATTATTAACGATTTTGCGAGTTATAGGGTTGTAGGGGTTATGTTCGAAAATAATCAAGTGCCCTGCAGTAGATAACAATTTAAACAATGAAGTTGCCACTGCAAGTCTTTGCTCTACAGCTATGTGATGAAAGACACCAGCAATAAAAATCAGATCAAAACCTAGAGTATGTTTTTCCGAAAGTGTTTCTGCAGTAACTTCCTGTAAAAATTCTACGTCAGGATAAACTTGACGAGCTAGTTCTAGACTGGCTGCAGAAATATCTGAGCCAACCAGGGTTGCTGTTGGAAACGCTTGCTGCAAATGACCAATGTTGCGGCCAATGCCACAACCAAACTCAAGTACACTTTTAATAGGGGGGAGCAAGGAGTTGCACACAATCTCCACTTTGTAGCGAGCAAAATATTCTTCACTGGAAGAAAAAAAACCGGTCTGCTCTTGCAGCAGTTGGTTGTAATTTTTGGTGTATTCGTCAAAGTCGATTTTATTTTCCATAGATTTATATTTCTTCTTCAATAATATAGCGGGGTCGGCCTTTTACTTCTTCAAATATGCCGCCTATATAGGCCCCAATGATTCCCAGCACAATAAGTTGTATGCCGCTGAACAAAAGCAGCAGAACCACTAGTGTGGTAAATCCACTTGGCAAAGATTGCACGATAAAATATTTAGCAATAGCCACTAGCATCAAAATGAAAGACAGGGCGGAGAAGCTGATCCCGACAATAATCCCTAACTGCAAAGGTTTGGTGCTGAAGGATATTATGCCAGCACCGGCTAGTTGTAACATTTTTGCAAGCGTATATTTTGAAGAACCGGCAAAGCGTTTCTCAGCGCTGTATTCGATGCCAGTCTGCTTGAAACCAATCCATGAGAACAGACCACGCAAAAACATGTTGCGCTCTTTGAATTGGGTGGAAAGTATTATTGCAACCCGGCCGGAGATTAAGCGGAAGTCGGCAGCATTGGCGTTGATAGGTACCTTTGACAGGATGCCTAGCACTCTATAGAAAAAATCGCCTGTGGCTTTGCGTAACCAGCCAATATTTTCTGAATTTTTGCGTAAGGTATAAACAACATCGTAACCAAATTTAAAATTTGCGAGTAAGAGAGGGATGAGTTCAGGTGGATGTTGCAAGTCGCAATCCATCATTATGATGGCGTCGCTTTGTTGAGATTTTTCGATGCCAGCCAGCAGCGACATCTGGTGACCAAAGCGAGAGGATAGTGCGATAACTTTGATTTTAGGATCGTTGGCTGCCAGGCCACGTAAAATTTCCAGTGTATTGTCTTGGCATTTGTCGACCACAAACAAAAGACTGGCGTCTACATCAGTAAGTGTATCGAGTACCTTGCGTGTGCGTTGATAAAAACTCTCAATTACCAATTCTTCGTTATAGACGGGAGTTACAACTGTAAGTTTTAACATGTTTTTAACTTTTACCAGGTAGTAGGGCCAGGCTTTGGCTCATGTTGGCAACTATTGCGGGTACATCATAACCCTTGTGCTTAGACAGACCCACATTCTCCAGTACACAAGAAAAATCCAGACCATTACGCTGGAGATAAGTGTCCAGAAGTTCTCGCATACTTATCTGTTTGCCACTGGCGACGTGATAAATATGTCCACTCTTTCCTCGTTCGGCAATGGCCAGTAAAAGTTCGGCTGCGTCTGTTGTTGATATATAGTCACGGTTGGCAGTGAGTGGTCCTATTTCAAGCAACTGTTGTTGGCCTGCCAAAATGCTCGCGATTTGTTTTTGGATACGCCCAACAAAAAGACGTTCCGACATGCCGGGTCCGTCCAAATTAAAAATTCTGGCAATGACTATATCTACTCCGGAAAATGCATATTGTTGTGCCAGCAAGGTCTGCCAAGCTTTAGTCATACCGTATAGTGTAACTGGCGCTAGTAGGTGGTTTTCCTTGATTGGATTTTCATTTGCTTGCACT
>CAIMTR010000002.1 GCA_903844415.1 uncultured Gammaproteobacteria bacterium | reverse complement strand
TCGTTTTAAAAAATTGAATTTGTAACTAATAACGACTATTGCGCAAGTGCTTGATAAATACTCTTGCGTAATTTGTTGAAATTATCCCGTATTAGACCCGTGCCAGATTTATCAAGGCATTGGTGGATGCATCGAATGCAGTGCATTGCTCTACAGCAGTAAGCGCCTTGTAAATATTAACACTCAAGTCTTTGCCCAATTGAACGCCCCACTGATCGAATGCATTTATTTGCAACAGCACACTTTGCGCATAAACCTTGTGTTCATAAAGTGCAATTAAAGCTCCCAATGATTCTGGGGTAAGTTTTTTTAGCAGTAAAGTGTTGCTCGGTCGATTACCCGGGATGACCTTGTGTGGTGCGAGTGTAGCAACTTCTTGTTCACTAAGACCTTGCATGCGTAATTGTGCTGTTTCGCTCTCCAATGTTGTGCCATCCATCAGTGCCTGGCTTTGTGCAAAACAATTGGCTAATAAATGTTGGTGTTGTTGACCATTGTCAGTGGCGCTTTCGACTACAGCAATAAAATCGGTTGGAATTAGATGAGTACCTTGATGCAATAATTGATGAAATGAATGTTGTCCGTTGGTGCCCGCACTGCCCCACACAATACTGCCGCTGGTAATATCAAGTGATGTGCCATCTTTTCGTGCTTGTTTACCCAGACTCTCCATATCGAGTTGTTGTAAAAAAGCCGGGAACAGGTGCAGATTTTGTGCATAAGGCAATATGGCCTGGCTTTCTGCACCTAAGAAATTGCAATACCACAAGCTAAGCAGCGCCATGAGGACAGGCATGTTGTGCGCCAGTGGTGCGTTATGGAAATGTTCGTCCATGGCATGCGCTCCGCGCAGCAGCGCGCGAAAATTCTCCATGCCAACACCCAGCGCAATGGGCAGACCAATTGCAGACCACAATGAATAGCGTCCACCAACCCAGTTCCACATTGGAAAAATATTGGCTGGGGCAATACCAAATGCAACAGCTAGTTCGGTATTCGTTGTCACCGCAGCAAAATGCCGAGCCAAATTTTGTTCAACGCAACCTGCACTAATTAGCCATGCTCGTGCTGCTTGGGCATTGAGGTTGGTTTCCAGTGTGGTAAATGTTTTTGATGCAATCACAAACAAAGTGGTGGCTGGGTTTAGGGTTTGTAATGTGCTCGCCAGATGCGCGGGATCAACGTTGGAAACAAAATGACAGCGCAAATGTTCCACATGAAAAGGTGCCAGGGATTGATAACTCATAGCGGGCCCCAGATCGGAGCCACCTATACCGATATTTATCACATCTTTGATGGGTTTTCCGTCGAAACCTTGCCGCTCGCCGCTGGATAACTGCTGTACGAAAGTTTCCATTTGGTTAAGTGTGGCATGCACTACTTGTTCACAGACTGTGACTTTGTGTGGGCTGCGCAAGGACACATGCAAGGCAGCACGTTGCTCGCTATTGTTGATTAGTTCACCGTTAAACATTGCAGCAATGGCTTGCTGCATCCCGGCTTGCTCTGCCAACTGGATCAAAAGAGTGCGTATTTCTTCCGATATCTGGTTTTTTGAGTAGTCTAGTAAGATTCCTGCAGCGCTCAAACTGAATTTTTCAAAGCGATCAGGATGCTGACTGAAATAATTCGCGATACGGGGTTTGGCAATTTTTAAATGATGTAATGCCGATTGCAGGGCTTGCCATGCAGGTGTTGTGGAAAGTGCATCGGCAATCGGAATATAAGCTGGTTGAGACACACGAATACCCATCAAAACAAAAAATCAGATAACAAGTGTAACGCAAAAGATTGCCCGACAGGACGTAGATTGGTAGTATGCGCGCCTTCACAAAGGTCGTGGTAGGTTAACTAGTTATAGCGCGACGATGGAAATTAATTTGGTCATAAATTAGCCAAAGAACAAAGATTTTTGCTGCTACAACTCAGCGCTGGTATGAAAAGTAGCAACTGACGTGTAATTAGAAGGAACAAAGATTTTTGCTGCTACAGCTCAGCGCTGGTATGAAAAG
>CAIMTR010000001.1 GCA_903844415.1 uncultured Gammaproteobacteria bacterium | reverse complement strand
CTTAAGTTCTGCGTTGAGCCAATTTTAGGAAGCTATGATAGCTGCTTTCATCAAAGCCGAGCAGTCTGTTTTTGCCAATGTCTAACAGCGGGCGTTTGATTAAGGAGGGTTGACTCTGCATTAATTTGATAGCTTTTTTTTCGTCTAGTTCGTGTTGTTGGCTATTCAGTAATTTACGCCAAGTTGTTCCCCGTTTATTTATCAAAAACTCATATCCAAATTCGTCACACCAACATTTGAGTGTTAGTGCATCTATCGATAATTTCTTGTAATCATGGAACTGGTAAGCCAGACCTGAAGCATCAAGCCAAGCTCTGGCTTTTTTTACCGTAGTACAATTGGGGATGCCATAGAGGGTGATTGATAAAGGTTCTTGTTGGTTAACAATAGTCATAAAATTTTGGTTTCAGCATCTAAACGCTGGCGTATTTTTTGCTGCAAATTGTCATCAATTACAGGGTCCAGTAATGGTTGATTTTTATGGTCGGTGATAAAAAATACATCTTCAACGTTTTCGCCTAAAGTGGTGATTTTTGCATTTAGTAGATGTATATCCATTTCTACAAATATGTGTGCAATAACAGCTAGCAAGCCCTGACGATCGGGGCACAATACTTCTAAAATACTGTAAGGAGTGCTTTCAGTGTTGGTAAGGGTAGTCAGAGTTTTACGGTTAAAGTGGCGTTGTTTGCGCGTAGGTGACAGCCCCTGTTTGCCCGGCAATGCCTGCGGAGCAAGCGCATATATGTGCAACATCTCTTGTATTTGTTCTAACTGGTGTTTACCAAGCAGCAGGGGAGTACCGTTCAGTTCCAAAATCATAAACGTTATGATGCACTGGTTGTTGGCCATGGTGTAAAGGCGGGCATCTTGAATGTTTAGATTAAGCCGATCAAATGAAGTGCTAAGGTTGGCAAACAAAAACGCAGAGCTGGCGGCCTGCACAAAAACTTGGGTTGCACCTTCATAGCGATGTGGGTTGCTGTTGCGAATGGCGATTAAAGGTGCTGTGGAAAAGGTCTTGGTGTGACTAGCATACTCTTCAGTGTGCCAGACAATATCCTCGGCGCTTTCACGCAAGAAATAATCTTCAGCAACGTTATTCCAGATAGCCACAACCTCTTTACGAGAATACCCTTTTTCCTTGAGAAGCAGCAAAGCCATCTCCTTGGTATCTTTAATGAGGCTGTCCTTACCCACGGTAACTTCAAGGCCTTGGCTGAGGGCGCGTTTTGTAGCCAGATACAACTTTCGGAGCAAAGAAGCGCGCCAAGTATTCCATAAACTGGGGTTTGTGCCGTTGATATCTGCAACTGTGAGAACGTACAGATAGTCGAGGTGTAACTGATCGCCCATGTGCAAGGCAAATGTTTTTATCACTGCTGGATCGTAAATATCTTCACGCTGGGCCACCCCGGACATAACCAGATGATTTTGCACCAGCCAGCCTACAAGGGTGCTATCCCAGGAACCTAGGTGATGCCGTTTGCAGAAATTCTCAGCATCTTTTACGCCTAGATGGGAATGATCGCCACCTCTACCCTTGGCAATATCATGAAACAATCCAGCGATATAAAGTAAATCTGGTTTTGGCAGCAATTTACTAATTTGTGCAGCAATAGGAAATTTTTCTTCCGCTTCTTGAAGGTGGAAACGCTGCATATTTTCCATAACCTGCAAAGTATGATCGTCTACTGTATAGATATGAAAAAGATCATGTTGCATTTGCCCAACAATGCGACCAAATTCTGGTAAATAGGCAGATAAAACTCCATAGTGTTTCATCTTACGTAGTTGCGACACCATACGTTGCGGCGAGCGCAATAATTCCATGAACATGCTGGTATTGCGGACATCTTTCCGATAGTCGTCGTCAATCAAAGTCAGGCTATTTCGCAATAAACGAATAGTGGCAGCACGGATGCCTTCAATGGAGCGGTCTTGTGCCATCAGCATAAATATTTCTATTAATGCCATCGGTGTGTAATCAAACACCCTGTTGTGTTTGGCCTCTATATAATTATTTCGAATTTGAAAGCGGTTATTTAACTCTCTAATTTTTGTCTTCTCGCCTGATCGTAAAATTTCTTCATCAAACAATTGCAGTAATACATCATTAAGCACGCGTAGGTTCAAAACAGCCTGATAGTATTGTTTCATCAATTTTTCAATAGCCTGACTTTTGCCATCATTTTCGTAGCCGAACATTTCGGCCAGTGTGCGTTGATGTTCAAACAACAATCGGTCTTCTCGCCGGCCATTTATCATGTGCAGTCCAAAACGTAGCTTCCAGAGAAAATTGCGACCTTTTAGCAACTCTCTAAATTCGTTTTTGAGAAGAAAACCACGCAATACCAAATCCTTGAAATCTCCTGTCCCAAAATAGTGTCGTGCAATCCAACTGATGGTTTGAATATCACGTAAACCGCCAGGTGCTGCTTTGATATTTGGCTCTAAAGAATATTCGATATAGTCATGTTTGCGATGACGTTCCAATTGCTCGGCTTTTTTTGCAGAAAAATAATTTTTAGGTTTCCATATTTTTTTTTGGCTTAGTTTACTCAGTACTTGCTGCTGTAATAATGGATTGCCAAAAATTGTACGGGATTCGAGTAGGGCGGTAGTTATGGTAATGTCATTGGCAGCCTGTTCAATATTGTCTTTGATGCTACGAACACTTTGACCAACTTCTAGATTGATGTCCCATAAGAAAGTAAGAAAGCTTTCAATGTTTTCTTTATAACTTAGCAAATTATTATGCTGAACGAGAATCTGGATATCAATGTCTGAGTAGGGATGTAATTCGCCGCGTCCATATCCTCCAACAGCCATCAGGCTGATGTCTGTTGCATCCGTCCAGTTATAGCGTTGCCAGACTTGTATTAATATCTGATCAGTAAACCAACTTAGATCCTTTATTAATGTTTCGATCTTATCGCCACTGAGGAAGCGGTCTTTAAGTAGACTTCGGGCATGTTTGATGCTGTTTTTGAAGCATACGACGTCAGAAGTGCTCAAGGCCAACTGGCGGGTAAAATCCCGCATATTAAACAAGGCCTGTCGTTTAGTACTCGTTCGAGCCGGATTACGCATCAGGATCAACCAACACCGATTTTAAAGTTTTCTTCTTGCCGCTGTGTTAATACTTCGCAACCTGTGCTGGTGACCGCTAGTGTGTGTTCCCATTGTGCGGAAAGGCGTCGATCCACTGTAGTGACAGTCCATCCATCGGTTCGTGAGAGTTTGGTGTGACGTGTTCCGGCATTGATCATGGGCTCAATGGTAAAGGTCATGCCTTCGCGCAATTGCATGCCAGTTTGTGGTTGGCCGTAGTGCAGTACTTGAGGATCCTCATGAAAAATACGACCAATCCCATGTCCACAATAATCACGTACCACCGAGTAGCGATGTGATTCTGCATGAAGTTGAATGATGTTCCCAAGGTCACCCAAATGTACTCCTGGGCCAACTAAGGCGATGGCCTTGTATAAACAATCCATCGTGACAGAAATCAATTTTTGCGCATGGGGCGCGATGACACCCACAGCAAACATTTTACTGGTATCACCGTGAAAGCCATCTTTTATTACGGTGATATCAATATTAATGATATCGCCTTCTTTCAAAATTTTGTTGTCGTCTGGAATGCCGTGGCAAATTACATGGTTGACAGATGTACAAATTGACTTTGGAAAACCGTTGTAATTTAAGGGCGCTGGAATTGCCTTTTGAACATTAACTATATGATTATGACAGATTCTATCGAGTTCACCGGTGCTTATGCCGGCCACTACGAATGGGCCTATCATTTCAAGAACTTCTGCGGCAAGTCTTCCTGCACCACGCATAAGGTCGATTTCTTGTTGGGTTTTGATAGTAACGGCCATGGTTTACAACTGTCCTGCTTAGTTTCGAGATATTGTACATTTGTTAAACTGTCGCGATTATAGAGTTGATACCATTATGTACAAACCAGTATCTGCCTTGATGTTCAAACACTTAATTTGTTGATAACACGTCTGTCCTTATAAAAAGCTAATGGTAATGGTTGTTACATTGCAAGTTTCAGCTTTCCCGCTAGATACCATATATGGTATAAAGCCGCCCGCTTTGCGCGGTGGCTCAGTAGTTACCCACACTTGCAAGCTTGGTAACAGGTACAACCTGTTTTATTTTTTAACGTCGCACATATACCGTCACATTTGCCTGGGTGCCGCTGTTCGTAGTGGTTAAGCAGATGGGGTGTATGGAGGCTTAACCCTAGGATACTTAAATGACTGTAAGCATGAAAGAAATGTTGCTAGCTGGTGTGCATTTTGGCCACCAATGCCGCTACTGGAATCCCAAAATGGAGAAATACATTTTCGGAGCCCGCAATAAAATCCATATTATCAATCTCGAACACACCGTCCCTGCTTTCAATCAGGCCCTGAGCATGGTTAAAGGAATGGCAGAGCGTAAGCAAAAAATCCTGTTTGTAGGTACAAAACGCGCAGCAAGCAAAATTATCAAAGCCGAAGCGATGCGTGCCAATATGCCTTTTGTTGACCAACGTTGGCTCGGCGGCATGTTAACGAATTATAAAACCATCCGTGCTTCCATTCGCCGTCTGCGCGATCTGGAAACCCAATCAGCTGATGGAACTTTCGACAAGATCACCAAAAAAGAAGCTTTGATGCGTAGTCGTGCTCAAGAAAAATTGGACAAAAGCATCGGTGGTATAAAAGACATGGGCGGTTTGCCCGATGCACTGTTTGTGATTGATGTAGATCATGAGCGGATAGCAATTGCTGAAGCCAACAAATTAGGCATTCTTGTAATTGGTATCGTAGACACCAATAGCAATCCAGATGGCGTTGATTTGGTAATCCCAGGTAACGATGATGCCATTCGTGCCATTCAGCTTTACGTAGAAAGCTTTGCCAATGCTTGTATCGAAGGTCAAGGTCGGGCACAAATGGAGGCTTCCAGCCAGAAAACTGAATTTGCTGAGGAAGCCACGCAAGCAGAAGCACATGTTGCTGCAAGTGACGAAGATGGCAGTGTCAAAACCAAGCCCAAAACCAAAGTTGCACCTAAACCAAAAGCGAAAGTTCAGGTAAAGGTGAAAGCCAAAGTGGTAGCTGAAGAAGTAGCCAAAGACGGAGAATAATTAGCGTTTGTTGCAGATACGAAAACAGGGGCCTGAGGCCCCTTTTTTAAAAGTGCTTTGTAAGAATAAGCAAAGCCCACAGAATTTCTCAAGCACAGGAACACTTGATATGGCAGAAATTACAGCTTCCGCGGTAAAAGAATTGAGAGAAAGGACTGGCCTCGGCATGATGGAATGCAAGAAGGCACTGGTTGAGGCCAATGGCGACATTGATCTAGCCATCGAAAATATGCGCAAAGCCGGTAGTATGAAAGCGGCCAAAAAAGCTGGTCGTACAGCTGCCGAAGGTCTGGTTTTAACTAAAATAGCCAGTGATTCCAGTTATGGCGTTATGGTTGAAGTAAACAGTGAGACTGATTTCGCAGCCCGAGAAGAAAATTTTATTGCCTTTGTAAATAAGGTTCTTAATAAGGTTTTTGAAACTAAAAGTACCGATATACCCCTGATGATGGCAGCTGGCATGGAAGAAACCCGTCTGGCTCTAGTGCAAAAAATTGGTGAAAACATTAGCGTCCGACGTGCCGTACTAGTTGGCGGTGAT